>DAOVWP010000078.1 GCA_030636615.1 Candidatus Nanohaloarchaea archaeon | reverse complement strand
TTTGCTTTTTTCTTAAGAAGATATTCAATTGTAGGGACAGCCATTCTTATACGCGTATCATCAGCAATCTTACCTTTTTTCATAGGAACATTGAAATCAGACCGCACAAGAACACGCTTTCCGGAAACATCCAGATCCTTTAAAGAGAAATATCCTTCGGCCATATCACTCAATCCTTTCGTAATATTTCTTCGAACATATTACTTCATCATATGTTTTATGATATCAATCATCCTGTTGGAATAACCCCACTCGTTATCATACCATGACACGACCTTAAGCAGGTTGCCATCTATTACTTTTGTAAGCGACGAATCAAATATAGATGAATGAGGATTGCCGACAATGTCAGTAGATACAAGCGGTTCTTCAGAATACTCCAAAATATCTTTTAAGTGATAGTCTGCCGCATTTTTCATAAGACTATTTACTTCTTCAACACTGACTTTTTTCTCAATATTACAAACAAAATCAGTTATGGAACCGACAGGCACAGGAACTCTCATCGCAAGACCATCAAGTTTACCAGACAATTCAGGTATGACCTTTGTGACAGCAATTGCGGCCCCTGTAGTGGTTGGTATAATATTCAATGCAGCTGCCCTTGCCCTCCGCAAATCACTCTGTGGCGCATCCAAAAGTTTCTGGTCTCCTGTATATGCATGAACTGTTGTCATAAACCCGTTTTTTATCCCGTAATTATCGTTAAGTATTTTTGCAACCGGAGCAAGACAGTTAGTCGTACAGGATGCATTTGATACAATATCATGCTTGTTTTTATCATAAAGATGTTCATTTACACCTTTCACAACTGTAAATATATCGCCTTTTGCAGGAGCAGATATCAAAACCTTCTTTGCGCCTGACTTAAGATGCTTGCCTGCACCCAACTCATCTCTGAAAAACCCCGTAGACTCAACCACAACATCAACATCCAGATCACCCCACCTGATATTTTCAGGATCTCTCTCTGAAAACACTTCAAACACATCCCCGCTCAACCTAATCTTTTCATTTTCCCCGATTACATCTAAATCCATATTTCCCTGCGCAGAATCATGTTTAAGCAGATATGCAAGTGTCTTTGCATCAGTCAGATCATTCACAGCTACAAACTCAATCTCAGGATCTCCCAATCCTGCTCTTAGAACCATCCTTCCTATCCTTCCAAATCCATTAATGCCTACTCTGATCATATTTTCCTCTAACCCTCCTTATTTTCCTTCTTTCCACACATAATATATTATGCAAACAACTCCCGCAAATATGAACATATCTGCAATGTTAAACACAGGCCACACACTTATATCTATAAAATCGCGTACATATCCAAATGCCCACCGATCAATCAGGTTGCCGAAGATTCCGCCAAGTATAAATGCTACAGGAATCTGCATTTTCTTATCAATCTTATCCCGATACAGTATGATGAACAGTATCACAAAAAGCGAGAAAGCAATAAAAAACTCAATCTGATCTTTCATTATCCCAAATCCGCCGCCGGTATTTTTAGTAAAACTAAATGATAGTAAATCTCCAATAATCTCCTTAGGCATAAACTCATATTTTTTCTCAATAATCCACTTACTCATCTGGTCAAATATAACTACTGCGAAAGATATCATGAAAAATGCCTGCACTTTTTTGTTTCGCACAAACCTTTTACTATGCTCTCCAACCCGGCGCCCAACAACACCAATCTTCTCCTTCATACCTATAATTTATACCTAAACATATATTTATACAAAAAATTCCAATATTACTCTATGAAGCTCCAAAAACCGCTGATTCTCATAGTCCTTGATGGATGGGGTATAGGTAAAAAAAACAAGACAAACGCAATACATATGGCAGACACACCAATTTTTGACAGACTTATAAAAAAATATCCATCTTCCTGCCTAAGCGCCTCGTCAGAATCAGTAGGTCTTCCACCCAAAACAATCGGCGGTTCAGAAGTAGGTCACCTTCATATTGGTTCAGGCCGTCTTATTGCCCAGGATTTCACAAAAATCAACCGGCAAATAAAGAACCGGAGATTCTTCACCAACAAAGCAGTTGTTGATGCTGTAAGGTATGCGCAGGTGCACAAATCAAACCTTCACCTTATGGGTCTCTTATCAGACGGTGGCGTCCACTCTCATATTTCCCACCTTTTTGCAGTCCTTGACCTCTGCAAAAAGATGAAATTTCAAGATGTCTATATACACTGTTTTCTTGATGGCAGGGATGTGCTTCAGCAAAGCGCTCTGAAATATCTTGACATGCTGCAGGAAAAATTCAACTCACTCCATTTTGGCCATATCGCAACAGTAATGGGACGATATTATGCAATGGATCGCGACCAGAGATGGAAACGGACCAAAAAAGCATATGACTCATTAGCTCTGGGCAGATCCCACACAGTTAACTGTTATGAAGACGCTGTGGAGATTGCCTATTTTCATGGTGAGACAGACGAGTTTGTTGAACCTACAAAAATCAGAAAGCCGAGCGACAGAAAGACAGTAACTGTAAACGATAAAGACAGTATACTTTTCTTCAATTTCCGTGCAGACCGTGCAAGACAGCTTACTCAGGCTTTCTGCGAGAAAGGATTCGACAAATTTAAAAGAGAACCAATGCCAAATCTTAGATTCACGCAATTGTATGATTATAACGAAACATTCCGTATCCCGACAGCTTACACAAAAGAACTTGTTCCGGACTGCTTTGGAGAGATCATATCTGATCTTGGAATGAAACAGATCCGCATCGCAGAATCAGAGAAAGGTCCTCATGTCACATTCTTCTTCAGCGGTCAGGAACACAAACTTTTCAGGAACGAGCATCACGACATAGTCCCTTCGCCAAAAGTATCGACCTATGACCAAAGACCGCAGATGAGCGCAAAGTTTGTAAAAAAGAAAACAATTGATGCTATGAATAATGATAAATATGACTTTATCCTTACCAACTTCGCCAACGCTGACATGGTAGGCCATACAGGAAATATGGACGCCGCAATAGAAGCATGTACTTTTGTTGATAACTGCCTTGGCGAGATAGTTGAACGCTCAAAGAATTCAGGATATTCAATGATAGTGACCGCAGACCATGGCAACTCTGATTGCATGATCCATCCTGACGGAACGCCTCACACAGCCCATACCTTCAATCCTGTTCCTTTTGTGATTGTTGATGAAGATTATCGGCACCTTAAACTGAAACCCTCAGGAAACCTGTACAACATCGCGCCGACAGTCCTTAAACTGAGCGGGCTCAAATCAGATCATATGTCAACAAATCTTATCAGATAGTGGGTTTCATAGACTTTCAATTTTCTCAAGAACTGCTTTCTTAAGTGGTTCGAAACAACTTTTTGCAATAGAAATCACATCTTCAACCTCTGATATTTTAGGATTATATCCATAATAAT
>DAOVWP010000077.1 GCA_030636615.1 Candidatus Nanohaloarchaea archaeon | reverse complement strand
GGGTTGATGGTTTTGATATTGATGGTTGTATTGTTGTTTTTTGCTCTTGTTTTTTGTCTTTTTCATCAAGTGTCTTGAGGAAATCTTCTACTGAGTTCTTATCAAGAAAAAGATTGTCAGCAGCAATACAGGCGGAAATAAAATTGTTGATGTTGTAGTTTGTTGAGCATAGAAACGAAAGTCCATCATTATCAATAAGGATATTGTTTGACATGAATTTTTCTATCAACTCAGATTTGTCCATAATATTATTATTTAGATAAAATCTTTTAATGTGTTTGTTGTTGTTGTGTGATTATCAGACAATTTTACTGTGTTTATATTGAGGAAATCTTCTTTTATACCTAAATTCAGTTTACCATAAGTTCCATCGAAGCCAGGTGGTGAAAAGGAGAAGTTGTTGTCAAGAATTTCTGAGATTCCATTAATTATATTTTGAGATATATTGTTATCTGTAAGTATTTGCTGCACTTTTTTTTTGTCTTGTGTGAAAAGGTTTATCTCTGTGCCGAAAAGAAGTATTATTGTATTGTATATATCTATCACTTTTTTTGAGGAGATACTTACTGTATTTGTAGATGCTGCTATGATTTCTATAAGAGGAACCAAAGATTTGTATGGTTTTCTTGTTTTTGTGAGATAACCTAATTTCCTATCTTCTCCACCTTGAGCATCTCTTATTTCAAAAGCTCTGTCAAGGACGCCAATTGTCATTTTTTTGTTGCAGATCGGGCAGATATGATCTTTTGGAGTGTTAGCTGGGGAGAAAATACAGTATTCTCCTTTACTATGACCTGATTTTGCGTCTGAGTGACCTGATAAGAAATATCTCCCTTCAGTTGGATTGAATTCTGCTGTTAAAGTCACATTATTATTTCTGATTGCGTTGATTATGTTTTCATAAGATAAACTGTTCATTTCAAGTTCGCTGAATTCACGACCAACCCTGTTAAGATTATGAGAATGAGCGTCGCTGTTTGATATTAAAGTCATGTTGTCCAGCTCAGGTATGAGGGAAAGAATTTCCGGATCGGCTGAGAGGCCTGTCTCTACTGCAGAAAATCTTTCAGATGATTCACCATAAAAATCTTTCATATTATTTATTGGGTTTATTGATCCGTAGACCCCTTGAGGTGTCATGACATGAGCAGGTATTATCTCAATCGTATCATCTATGTCTAAAATATGATTAAGTGTATCTGAAACTTCATTATTTGAACTGCATTTTATGAAAGGTCTTCCGATTGTGTTTTTCATACCTTTTTTTTCTAGGAATTGTGTTGTTTTTTCAATTGATTCGAAATTTGGAAATAATATTAATGTGTGGACCCCTTTCCTTCCTTTGGAAGTCTTTTGGAGTGGTGATGTGAGAATTATCTCTGTCTGTAAAAGAAAAGATGGATTTGTTTCTGATTCTTTTTGTGATTCTCTATTAAATTCAAGAAGAGATGTCTTTTCGTTTATTATGAAGCTGTTTTTAAGGTATCTGTTCCACTCAGGATGTAAACAATCTCCTGTTCCAAAGACATTAATTCCTTTTAAAGGTAAGGTCTCAAGATATTTTTTAATATCTATCTGGCCTACTCCTCCTGAGTGTCCTGAGTGAGAATGAAGGTCTGTGTTGATTTTCATTATGATTTTGATTTTGATTTGTATTGTTAAATAATTAAGTATATAACAATGTTATATTTATTTTATTAAGAGTAAGGATATGTGTTTTGGAGTGGAAGAGTTGGGGTGTGTAAAATATCTTGTTATGTTGTGATATGGGAGTTTTTATATATTGTTGTTGACCTTTATTTCTTGTAGAGATTTTATTTTTAATTTTTAATTGAATGGGTTGTAGAAGTAAATGGCTAAACAAGACACTTTATTAGGAGATTCTTCAAATCTTGAAATTGAAACTAATGATAATGATATTAATAATAGTCTTGATACTGATAATGAAAATGATATTAATGAAGAAATTATTAGTAGTGAGGTTAATAATGAAAATATTGATATTAATGATAATGATAACGAAAAAATAAATTGTGTTGATAATAATATTGATAATGTTGAAATTGAGCAGGTTGAACATAAACAAGAGAGTCTGAAAAGTATTTTTAATTCCTATATCAATACAAAGAGTATTTTTAAGGATAAGAATAAACTTACAATCAAATATGAACCTAACAATATTGCTCACAGGGATGAGCTGATAACACAACTTGGAGGAATTCTTGCACCAGCACTAAGAGGAGAAAGACCGTCAAATGTATTTATCTATGGTAAAACAGGTACAGGTAAGACTCTTGTGACCAGTCATGTGTTAAACCAGATGAAAGAAGTTGCATCTTTGAATGATGTTTTTATCAATACTTACTATGTCAATTGTAAAATGAAAAAAGCTTCAGATACTGAGTACAGGCTACTTGCATCTCTTGCGAATATGATGATGGAAGAGGATAGTGAGTTTGATTTCAAGAAAAAAGTTCCTGCAACCGGTCTGCCTACTGATGAAGTCTATAAGATTTTCATTGATGTGATGAGTAAGAAAAAAGGGAGTATCATACTTGTGCTTGATGAGATTGATGCGCTTATTGAAAAGGTTGGAGATGAGATCCTCTATAATTTTACCAGAATAAATCAGGATGAAGGAGTTCAGCTTACAATTATTGGCATATCTAATAATATGTCTTTCATCAATGAGATTGATGCAAGAGTAAAGAGTTCTCTTTCTGATGAAGAAATACTTTTTCCTCCGTATAATGCAATGCAGCTTCTTGATATACTGAAGCGTAGGTCTGAAGAGGCTTTTGTTGATAGTGTTGTTGGTGAAGGGGTGCTTAACCAGTGCGCTGCCAGCGCTGCAAGAGAGCATGGTGATGCGAGACGGGCGCTTGATCTTCTGCGTGTTGCAGGAGAATTGACTGAAAGAGATAAGAAAACCGTCATTATAAGTGATTTTGTTAATATGGCCGAGGCAAAGATGGAGAAAGATCATATATTTGAGTCGCTTAAAGCGCAGCCGAAACATTCTAAAATTGTTCTTCTGTCTATGATTTATTTATCTGATAAAGGGGAATCGAGACTTCATACTGGCGATGTGATTGATAAGTATGTCTCTTTATGCGCTCTTGCTTTTGTAAAGCCGCTTACTAACAGGAGTGTCGGCAGTCTTATAACTGAGTTGGATATGATGGGGTTGATAAATACAAGAGTTGTGAGTAGGGGCAGGCATGGAAGGACAAGAACGATTACACTTTCGCTCAATAATGAAATAAAATCAAAAGCAAAAGATTTTCTCGAGTCTGAATTGAGGATTAAAGATTAAGCCTTATTTCTAAGAAAAGAATAGTATGCCATACAAGCCGCATCACATAAACCATGATGATCTTTTATTGATCTTTCTGTTGCTCTCCAATCTTCTTTTGGAAATTTCCTTTTGCACCACAAGATACTCATCTGTTTTGTATCT
>DAOVWP010000098.1 GCA_030636615.1 Candidatus Nanohaloarchaea archaeon | reverse complement strand
TTCAGGGCAGCTGAAAGTCCTCCTCTTGTCGGATCTTTTGCAATCTTTATGAGATGGCGGATTTTTGTGATTTCATCTATAAGCGGTTTTGAGTCTGTGACTATATTTGTCTTATAGTCAAATCTTTTTGATAAAAGGGCAACTGCGTGCTCCCCGATCCCTCCGGAGATAATTATCTTGTCTCCGATTTCTATCTTTTTTGTAAGAAGAGTATCAGTCATACCTATTCCTGATGTGGTTATCATGATCCGCTCAATTTTTCCTTTTTCTACAACTTTTGTATCTCCAGTTACGATTGGGATCTTTGTTTCTTTGGAAATCTTATCAATAGATGATGTGATCTTTTCAAGGTCCTCTTTTGGCAGACCCTCTTCAATTATAAAAGCGGTACTTATGCCGAGAGGTCTTGTCACACCCATTACAGCAAGGTCATTTATTGTGCCGCACATGGCAAGATGGCCGATATTACCTCCAGGGAAGAATAGCGGGTCAACTGTGAAAGAATCTGTTGTGAATACTAAAGTCTTACCATTTCCAAGATCGTATGTGGCTGAGTCGTTGTCTGAGTTTTTCCAGTTACTGACTTTGTTGAAAAAAGCGAAGCTGTGAATCAGCTTATCCATTTCCTGACCGCCTGATCCTTCTGCAAGGGTTACAAGTTCATGTTTTTTTTCCAATTCAATCACTTTTGTCATACCTATAATATATTGCGCAGCTGCCTTCCTGAGAGACCATACAAGCGCCTTTCGGATTGTCCGGTGCGCAGGTCTTTGCGTATAACGGACATTTATCCGGTGTTATAAGACCTTTCAACACATCACCGCACATACAACCTGTCTCTTTTGGTTCAGGAACTTTGTCAAGCAGATCTTTATACTTTATTTTAGCATTTAGATTGTTATCTTTTACCTCAAGACCTGATTTTGGGAGTGTTCCAAGACCGCGCCATGCACAATCAGATATTATAAAATGGTCTTTGATTAGTTTTTGCGCGTTTGTGTTGCCAGATTCCCTTACTGCTTCAGGATAACCGTTTATCACAACTGATCTGTTTTCTGTTATCTGTTCAAGCAGAAGCATTATGCTTTTCAGAATATGGTGCGGTTCAAATCCTGAAATTACCTGTGGAATATTTATTGATCTGTATGGTTTTACGCCAATTATTGTTGATACATGACCAGGGTCTATAAAACCATCAATATTGATCTTATCGCCTGAGAGAATTTCAAGAGCAGGAGGTATGAGTTTATGGACTGAATAGACACAGATTTTGTTTTTCAGTAGATATGCGCTCATCGGGGCAGTCGTTTCAAATCCTATACCGAAAAAAACTATGCCAGGATATTTTTTTCTGAGTTCAAGAACTTCTTCGACAGAGTAGATTTCAAATACATTTCCTTTTTCAGCTTTAATTTCATCAAGTGTAGCGGATGTACCGGGAACCTTCATCATGTCGCCATAAGTCGCTACAGGGATACATTTGGCGGCAAGCTCTATCATGCAGTCAATGTCATGCTGATCTGTTACACATACAGGACATCCCGGGCCGGAGATCAGATGTATGTTTTTTGGGAGGATCTCTCTTATCCCATATTTCATAATGACATTTGTGTGACCACCGCATATTTCCATGAAGGTTATGTCTTTTCCTAGGTGGTTTGCAAGAGAATTTATCTTTTCAAGATATTTTTTGGCGAGTTTCTTATTGTCCACTTTTTTCTACCTCTTCAAAATATTCTTTTAGCGTGGAAAGTGATTCTTCTGCAGATTCTTTGGCGAGTTTCTCTATTGCAAAACCGGCATGTATGAGAATATAATCGCCTATGTTGATATTGTCTACAAGATCTATGTTCACTACTTTTATTATGCCACCATAGTCTACAGTTGCTTCACTACTGTTGATCTCTATCACTCTTGCAGGAATCGCATAGCACATACAGTTATCACTTGCCAGATATTTGTGTGAGATGTTTAATAACTTCTACTGTGATTTTTGGAAGTTTTTCTCTTAGAGAAGGGCTAAGTGTATTGGAGAAGCTGTCTGCTGTCCCTATATTTATTCCGATTATCTTTACAGTCTTGAGATCCGGTTCGGATGCTCTTAAAATAGATAAGGTCTGTTCTATTCCAAAATCATGCGGTGAAACTAAAGACTGGTTTTGTGAAAGTTCGGATTCGTTTAATAATGTGACTTTGCCGATGTTATCTTTTTTGTCAATTGAGTGTAGCGCGTCAACTATGACAAGCTGATCATTGCTGTCTATATGTGAGATCAGGTCAAAGCTGTTTGTGCCTATATCTATAAGTTCCATGTTGTTCAGATCCGGATGATCTTTGAGTTTCTTATAGATGTTTGGGGCAATACCATCATCACCACAAAAAGAGTTTCCTACAAAGACAATTTTGAGAGGCATCAAGAGATAATTGTCTGGAAAAATATTAAAAGGATATATTGTGTTTATATATCATGCCAGGATAATATCTATATCATGAGAAAAGATATATCGATTGTTGACTGGTTGTTGATGATATTATTTGTTATTATAGTTATCTCTAAGCTAACTGGCGCGATTGACATAAAAATAATTCAGCCGATTTTTCTGAT
>DAOVWP010000044.1 GCA_030636615.1 Candidatus Nanohaloarchaea archaeon | reverse complement strand
ATCTTTCCTGTCAGCTCAATCGGAAGTGGGGATGCGCTCTTTTCAATTATCTCAATTTTCTGAGGTTTTATCTCTACTCCTCCGGGTGCTCTTTCATTCTTCTCGCATATCCCTTCAATCTTTATAAGGTCTTCTTTATTGAGTTTTTTGATAGTATTGAAAATATCTTCATCTGTTTCATTTTTCTTTGCTGTGATCTGCATCTGGCCTTCTTTATCTCTAAGGATTGTGAAGATCAGTTTTCCAAGGTCGCGTATATCATGAACCCATCCAACAACCTTTACTTTTTTCCCCGCTTTTATCTCATTTGAATATTCGTTTCTTATTGGCATAGTTACTCACTGCTCGCTGTACTATAATCACTACTGACTTATATTATAAATTCATGCTTATGATCCATGAGATCAGAAGAACTGTCAGATATGGCCATATTCCCGGACCAAATAACTTTTTTGTGTCTCTTTGCTCTATGAACCTGTTGCTTATTGTTATAAGACCATAAAGAACAAGGGCTACACTTGAAAGCATGAGGGTGCCTCCGTTTTGGCTTGCTACAATCTGTTGCGCAGCAACACCATGGAGTATTCCTGCTGTTGTAAATAGAGCCAGGATTTGTTTATTTTTTTCCATAATTCAGTATTAGCTGTGCAAAGCTTTTTATAATTTCGTTGCTTGAAACTCAATTATGGCACAGGTGGAGCATAAGTGTGGCAAGAGGAAGTGTCCGCTTCTTGGCGGAGATTTTGTCCCTGTGGTGTATTGTGACATTGCTCCATGTTTTTCAGGGACTGCGCTTGGCGGGTGCAGATATAAAAATAAGTGCGCTCAGAGTCTTTTTGGGTGGAGTTCCCAGAATGTTTGATTTTCTAAGTATATTTTATATAACCGAAATTTATATATACTCTACTTGATTAATTAAGTTTTATAATCCAACCCCAAATTATCATTTAATCAATGGAAGGGCTTTTTGAAATCGAAACAAAGTTGAGGGAACATATCTGACACAAAGCGTTTTGGTCGCTAATTCTAAAACCCTTCCATTACCCCCCCCTAATTTTTTAATATTAAATTGGAATATTAAGTATAAACCGAAATGTTAATATACTTAGAGATTTAATACTCTTTATATGACACCTTTTGCCGAGTCTGTGCAGATCAGATTTGATGATATATATACCAGTCCTGACAAGGTTGTTGACAGCGAGCGGGTAGTAAACCTTATGATTACAGGGTCGTGGCAGGAACTTCTTCTTGAGTTGAGCGGTGATATGGATTCATGGGATATTGATCTTACTGTACTTTCCGAGAGGTTTATGAAGTATGTCCGTACACTCAGCAGAGATGAGTTGAGGATTCCTGCAAAGATTCTTCTTGTGGCTGCGATAATCTTTCGGATGAAAGTTGATAGTCTCAAAGGGGAAGAATCTGTAGTAGATACCGGTGATGTGGAAGAGAATGATTTTTTTGCTGTGAAAGATGATATTAATGAGATATCCGGAGAAGATCTGAAAGGCATCAATATACCTCCTCTGTCTGTGCCTCTTAAAAGGACTCCCAAAGGGAAGATTGCGCTTGATGATCTTGTAGAAGCTCTTGAGAAAGCTATGAAAGTCACTGTTAGAAGGGTTGATCGGAAAGATTTTTCAATTGAGTTGAAAGGAGAGGATCTGAGCGGGTGTATTGAAGAATTTTATTCTGTATTGAACCGGACTCTTGCAGGGGCAAAGGTTGCGTATTTTTCACATTTTACAAGAAATCTCGGGTCTGAGGAGAAATTAAGACAGTTTGCATCACTTCTTCATCTCTATAGTCAGGAAAGGGTGTCTTTCAGGCAGGATGAACTTTTCGGGGAGATATATTTAACTGTTTCTGATTAAATCCTGTGTTATGGGTGCTGAGTTTCAGGATAAGAAAAATATTGTTGAGGCTGCGCTTTTTGTCTCTTCAAAGCCGCTTAGTGTGGATGAGATTTCTGATATTGTCCATATCCCAAGAGCCGAAGTTGAAAAGGTTATCAGTTCTATGAAAGAAGATTATGATGATCATGGTATAATGGTTCATATGAATGAGATTAAGGGAACATATGAGTTGCGGGTCAAGAAAGAGTACATGGAACATGTTTCCAGACTGGCGCCACATCAGGATTTCAATAGAGGTGTGTTGCAGACGCTGTCTGTAATTGCTTATAAAAATCCTGTTAAGCAGAGCAGAGTCATTACAATAAGGGGGAACAGGGCGTATGATCATCTGAGTGAGCTGGAGGAAAAAGGGTTCGTGTCAAGACAGTCGAAAGGACACAGCAAGGTTATAAGTATAACCAGAAAATTCCTGGATTATTTCGGGCTTGATAATCCTGAAGAACTTCGGTTGTATTTCCAGAAAATGCCTGCAATAGAAAAGTTTCTTGATCAGGATGATATGTCTGCCGGTGATGTCAGGGGAAAAGAAAGTATTGTGCCAGATGAAGGATTTTGCGGTGGGCGATCGGAGAAAGTGAAGATCGGAGGACTTGATCCTAAGTTGCGGAGTGAGGTCGAGAAAAGGAAAAAAGAACTTGGGATTATGACGATTGAGGAAGAGATGGAGATACTTTCTGGGGAAGATCCTGAGAAAAGGGAAGAGGAGTAGGATTATGGAAGAGCTGTCAAGTCTTGATATATTTTATCTCATGAAAGAGTTTAGCGTTCTTGAGAGATCGAAGATCAGGAAGGTATATGTTGAGATGGATGAGGTGCATTTTAGCCTGTACTCTGCGCAAAAGGGTTCAGGTACCCTTGTGATTGGTAAAAATTATATCTTCTATACAAATAAGCCGCTCAATCATTCGCCGGAACCTAATGCTTATTGCATGCATATACGCAAAAGGGTTATCGGGCAGATAATCAGTTCTTTTGAGCAGATCAATTTCGAGAGGATCATAAAGGTCTCTACAAGAGATTTTGATATCATTGTTGAGCTTTTCAGCAAGGGAAATATCATAATTACAGATAAAGAAGGTAAGATCATATCTCTTCGCTCATCGCAGAGCTGGAAAGATCGGGAGTTGAAGTCTGGTCTTGTGTATGAGTTGCCGCCATCCAGAATATCTCCTGTTGATATGAAGGTTGCTGAGTTTTCAGATGCGCTGTCGGAATCGGATAAGAAGATTGTGCCGTTTCTTGCCAGAGCGTTGGGTCTTGGAGGGAAGTTTGCAGAGGAAGCAGTGTTTCGCTCAGGGATTGATAAGAATACTGTGTGTTCCGAATTTGATAAGGTTAGCGCCGGTAAAGTCTGTAAGTCTGTAAAATCCCTTTTTTGCGAGAAGATTGATGCGTATGTTGTGGATAATGATGCTTTGCCGTTTATGGTAGGCAAGTATAAGGATGTATCTGTTAAAAGATATGATGATTTTAATTCTGCTCTATCTTCTGCATTTCTTTTAGATAAGGAAATGGCAGTTGTCAAGAGTGTTAAAAAGGCAGTTGGTAAAGACAAGCTTGAGCTCAGGTTGAATGTGCAGAACAACAGATTAAAAGGTCTTCTTGTCAGTATTGATGAGCTGCAAAAGAAGGCGGAATCTGTGTATTCACATTATGGCGAGATTGAAAAGCTTGTTGCTCAGCTTAAGGATATTGCATCAAAGCATGGATGGGAAAAGGTAAAGAAAAAGGTTGAGGGTAAGGGTAAGGAGAGTACAAATATTACCGGGATTGATCTTAAGGATAAAGTTGTGTCACTGAAGTATGATGATCTTGTTCTTGATGTGTATTATGAGGAGAATCTGGCAAAGTCTGCTGATCTGTATTATTCAAAGATGAAGAAGTATAAAGCGAAGATAGACGGGCTTGAGAAGTCAAAAAAGAACAGTGAAGAAGAAATCAAGTGTAGGGATAAGACTGCTGAGGATAAAGCCAGAAAAAGGGTCTTGAGGCCGCCAGTAAAGCAACAGTGGTATCACTCATTCAGATGGTTCATATCATCGGAAGGGTTTGTATGCGTTGCAGGAAAAGATGCAAAGAGCAATGAGCGGTTGATAAAGAAGCATATGAATACTGATGATGTGGTTATACATGCGGAGCTGGCCGGTTCACCTTTTGTAGTTGTGAAATCTGAGGGCAAGGTGGTTGGAAAGAAAAGTATTCATGAAGCAGGGATTTTTGGCGCATGTTATTCAAGAGCATGGAATATCGGTGTAGGCAGTGTTGATGTGTTTAGCGCAAGGCCTGACCAGGTATCGAAAGAGGCGCCATCAGGAGAATTTATATCAAAAGGTTCTTTTATGATATACGGGAAGAAGGAATATTATAATGTTGAACTTAAGCTTGCGTTTGGGTTGATAAATAATTATGTCAATCTGTGGCCCTTGGATTCGATAGGAAAGCATACAAAGAAAATGGTTGTTATTGTTCCCGGTCGGGATAAGGCGAAGAGTGTTGGGGTTGCCGCAAAAAAGAAGTTGTATGCTCTGTGTTCAAAAGAAGAGAAGGAAGTGCTTGATATAGTTGGGGTTGATGAGTTTGCGAGTAAGATCCCGTCTGCAAAAGGATCTGTCCTCAAATAGTTTTTAATAGTATTTTGAACAATGTTGATTATGGGTGTTCTTAGGTATGTGGCATTGAAGTATAAAAGGAATAGAGAATGGCTTGATCGGACACATCTGAATGATGTCGGAATGCTCAAGGCTACTGCTATGGATAATTTTTCTATGGCTGATTCTCTTAAGCATACCAACAGGATTGAATCGGTTGATCTTACGCGGAAAAGTATCAGGATGATGCAAAGAGTTAAGGTGCTTTTGAAGAATTCTATTGATGATCGGCTTGAGCTTGATATCAATTTAAAGGCTGTTGATCGGGAGATTGATAGGATGCAGCATTTTCTGCTGCAGTTCTGTGAGGATGAGATTGATTCGTCAGTCAGTGTAAGTTATGGTGATAAGTATTTCGATACTGCGAAAGATCTGTTTGCAAAGGCAGATTTGGTAAAGAATCGCAGGAGGACCGACTCTGTTAAATTGATGTACGATGCGCTTAAGGAACTTTCCAGGGCATCTGAATACTTTGCGTCTGATTCTTCGTCTGAAAATACAATAAAGCTTGATATGACTGAGAAGTTTCGGAAAAAAATCGAGGAATCTCTTGAATGGTTCAGTGATGCAGAAAAGAATAGGTCTAAACTTATAGATGGGTTAAGATAGGGTCTGGTGAGTTTGTGTTCTATTGTATGTAAGACATCAGTCTCTGTGGTCTTGTTATATTGTTCTCCAGATTTTCAAGTTCTTCTTTTGCATCTTTTGCTTTTTTATAAAGATCTTCAAGATATATATCTTCTTCGTTTGAATGGCATTTTTTGATAAGTTCTTCTGCCTGAGGTATGAATGATTCGAGATCGTCGAGGAGACTAAGTTTGAATTCTATCATTCCTTTTTTTTTGTTGTCAAATTTTTTCAGCCATTTTTCGAATTCATCTTTTTCCAGATAGGGAGAAATCATCTTTGTTTTGAGGCGTATGATATCTGTTTTTATTACATCATATATGTTTGTGTACTCAGAGATCTTGTTTTTGAAGTACAGCTCAATTTTCATACTACCCTCTTCAGTAGTTCCATCTGGTTTGTAGCTGATATATTTTAAGCCATTTTT
>DAOVWP010000116.1 GCA_030636615.1 Candidatus Nanohaloarchaea archaeon | reverse complement strand
TCAGCGCAATACATCCAAGTATAAGATATGCAATGATATAGAAATTATGAAAGTTCTCATTATTCACTGATTTGCCTATCTTGTACTCAAACATAACTAGAGGAACAGCGATTGAGCACAGAAAAATCCCTACCCATGTATATTCAAGTCCGCTCCCTATGATATAGAGCGGCATATAGATAAACATCACCGCCCACCAGATACTGCTTGATCCGCATAAGATATACATCCTTACAAACTGCCTGTTTGAAAAAAACGATTTGACATTCCTGAAAAAATCCTGATCAATTTCTTTAGGTTTTCTGATTCTTCTAACATTCATAGATCTCAACATAAAAAATGCCATCATCATAAATATGGCAGACAGCATAAACACTCTGTTTATTCCATACTGCTCAGACATGAAACCTCCAAGCAATGGTCCTGCAAGCCATCCAATATTGACAAGGGTTGATATAAGCCCTTCATTCTTGTTAAGCTCCTTCATCTTTGATTCGTCCCGCACAAGTATACCGAGACTGATGTTTCTCATGACATAGAACACAGTAACAAATAACGATATCGCAAGCACAGCATAATAATTTTCCACAATAGCAAACATGAAATATGCAGTCATAGCAGCAATCATTTAATACCCGAGAAGCTTTTTCTCATCATACTTCTCAATTATAGGAACGAGCAGAAAATATGATATGACTGCCGCAAGCGAGAATCCGCTTACAATGAATCCGACATATGCCGGGTTGTTGACAAAACTGTTCAGATATATTGCCCAGATTGTATCAACACAGGCATACGCGAGGTTAACAACAAAATTGATCGCGCTAAGTTTCATGATCTTGCTCATGTTAACTGTGAACGGCACCAGCCTGCTTGATGTAAAATGTAGCACCATAGAACAATTTTAGAACACAGTAGGTATAAATAACAAAGTTAAAGTGGACCAGTCGGGATTTGAACCCGAAGCCTCCCGCATGCCGAGCGGGCATTATAACCAGGTTTAACTACTGGCCCACACAATCTATAATACTCTCACTTGTTTTATTGATCTGACATCATCAGTATCTACAATAAACCCGCACCTGCTCTCAGTCACTGAACAGTTGACGCATATCGTACCACCCTTAGTAACCTTAAACCCGAAATCTTCGTGGATATGTCCGAATACATGCAGCAGCGGTTTCTTCGCCTTTATGAATTTTTCAAATTCTGGATATCCAACATGCCGTCCGCTCCAAAGCCGATCAAGAATACCATATGGCGGATAATGGGTGATAAATATAATCTTATCTGATTTTATCTTTTTTGTCCGTATAAGCGCAATCTCATCAAAATTGAACGGAAAATTATTTCCTACCATAAAAAAATGATACCCGCCAAACTCTGCAATACCAAAATCACTGCACTGTGTTTTCTTATCATTATAACACCCGTAATCCCAGTTTCCCGGAACTGCAAATGATGGTACTGGAACAGATTTGAACAGTTTATCTGCATATTTATCCGTATGGAAATCTCCTGCGCATATGAATACATCAATCTTCTCTTTTTTAATAATTTCATTAACGCCGGCTATAAACTTTTTATCATTATGCGGATCTGCTGTGCAAAGTATCTTCATATCTCCTAAACCCCAAATTTTCCTGTATTATTCAAACGGGTTAAACTCTTTTGTATCTATATCTGCCGGTTCGTCATCTTTTTTCTTTTTCGAGAAATCCTCATTTTTCAGCTTATCTCTTTTTTCCTTGATATCCTTTGTTGTCCTTGGCATGACCTTGAAATATACGATTGTTGCCAGAACAAAAGCTGAAAGCGAAAAGAAAAGTGACAAAAACCCAATAATATCGCTCTCCATATAATTCACTTCGTTCATAATATTCCTTTGGACATATAATTCACTTCGTTCATAATATTCCTTCGGACATATAATTCACTTCTTTTTCTTTCTGACCTTCTTGAGATCCTTCTTCTTTCCGGTAAGACCATCTATCATGAAATTCACTCCGATATAATATGGATAATATACAATATCGACAGACTTTATATTAGGTAGCACTGCCCCGACATTTCTTTTTATCATTTCTTCACTGATTTTCGGCTTCATGATCTCGCCCTCTACCACAACTGTATTCGGCTCAGTCCTGAACTGTTTTAGCGCCATATTTGTTGCGCTCATAGAATATATCTTTTCACCTTCTCTGACCTCTTCTCTGATAAGCATCAAC
>DAOVWP010000042.1 GCA_030636615.1 Candidatus Nanohaloarchaea archaeon | reverse complement strand
TAAATGTTTAATCTAATTTTATCTTTGGTAGATAATTAATGAAAGAAGAATATCTGAGCGATCCTGAGATAAAAAAGATAAAGGAAGCGTTCTTCGAACTGCCATATAATGGAAATATGGCTGATCTGTATGATCAGATCAGTGATGAAACGGGAATTGAGCTGGAGAAAGTAAAAGAATGTATCAGAGGCACAATGAATAGTATGGCTGATATAATAGAATGTTATAAATCCAGGAAAGAATAAGTTTGGTTCTAAGAATAAATTATTTAAAGTATATTGCTTAAGCTAGTTCTTATGAAAGTTCTTGTAACAGGTGGGGCAGGGTTTATCGGGTTCCATGTAGCTAAAAAGCTGCTTGAGCGGGGAGACTCTGTCGTTGTTGTTGATAATTTCAATGATTACTATGATGTCTCGCTAAAAATATCAAGAGCAGAGCTCATCAGGAAAAGCGGAGCTGAGATCATAAAAATGGATATCTCTGATTATGAAGCTCTGGAAAAGATATTTAGGCAGCATGAGTTTGACAAAGTATGTCACCTTGCCGCACAGGCAGGAGTCAGATATTCTATGGAGTACCCGTTTGTTTATAGTAAGTCAAATGTGTTAGGCACCCATAATATATTGGAGCTGTGCAAAGAGCATGGAGTGAAAGATGTTGTGCTTGCATCAAGCAGTTCAGTATACGGAAACAATAAAAAAGTGCCTTTTTGCGAAGATGATCGGGTAGATAATCCGATATCTGTCTATGCAGCAACAAAAAAGTCCAATGAAGAGCTGGCATATACATATCATCATCTTTATGGGCTTAACTGCACCTGCCTGCGGTTTTTTACTGTATATGGACCATGGGGAAGGCCGGATATGGCACTATTCAAGTTTACACAACTTATGCTTGATGACAAGGATATCCCTGTATTTAATCATGGAAATATGAAGAGGGATTTCACTTATATTGATGATATCGTTGACGGTGTTATTGCGGCAATTGACAAGCCGTTCCCGTATGAAATAATAAATCTTGCAAGAGGAGAGTGCAGAACACTTCTTGAATATATCGATAATCTGGAAAAGCATCTGGGGATTGAGGCAAAAATAGATATGCTCCCGATGCAACCTGGTGATGTCCCACAAACGCATGGAGATATAAGCAAGGCAAAAGGATTGCTTGAATATGAACCGGAAGTATCTATTTCTGAAGGAGTAAAGAAATTTGTGGATTGGTATAGGGAATATTATGGGATTAAAGAGTGAATGTGATTTTATATCAAAGCTGATTCTTATTATATACTTCAAGTGTCTCTTTTGCGCATCTGTCCCAACTGAATACTGTATTTAGTTTTTTTGCTGCATTTGAAGATAGTTTTTTGCGCAGAACTTTATCTTCCAGAAGAAGAAGGATCTTTGATGCCAGTTCAGTTGAAGAGTGATCATTTATTAGCAAGAGGTCTGTTCCATCTATAAACTGCTCTGATGCTCCGGTATCTTTTGTCGTGATAACTGGGATTCCAAAAGACATTGCCTCTAGTATAACAAGGCCGAATGGTTCATATACTGAAGGAGCTACAAAAATGTCGGCAGATTGATATAGCTGATCAATCTTATCGGAGGGGATGAAGCCGGTAAAGTTGATATAATCTTTTATTCCTAAGACTCCTGCAAGATATTCAAGCTTTTTTTTCATAAAACCACTGCCAACTATTGTGAATCTGACATCGGTGCTATAGGATATGACTTCTTTTGCGGCAAGCAGGAGATGTTCCACGCCTTTCTGTTTCGAAAGTCTTCCGACAAAAAGTATGTTTTTTGAGTGTTTGTGTTTCATCTGAGTGTTTTTCGGACCGCCATTATAGATCACTTCTATCTCTTTTTCAAGGAATGAAAGTGATTTTTTCATAAAATTGCTGACTGTGATTATAGAATCCGCTTCCTTAAACATTTCTTTTTCTATTCTTTCAATATTTGTGTTTTTTTCAGATAGATTTACTGCGCGCATGTATTCAAGAGAATGAACTGAAAGGATGAATCTTTTTCCAAGTTCTTTCTTATATCGCAGAGCAAGTGGTGCAAACAACCAGTCGTTTGCGTGTATCAGATCAAAATCCTTTATAGATGCAAAGACAACATTGTTGAACAATTTAATGTTTTCAAACAGGTCAGATGATGGTTTTCCAATATCAATAGGGATAATTTTTATATTATCCGGAACTGAAAGTCCGGGTGATAAGTTATAGATGGGAACTGGTATGATTACCCTGCATTTTAATCTTGATGCAAGTTCCCATACATAAACATCCATCCCTCCAATAACATTAGGCGGTAGGGACCAGGAGGGCATAAGAACGCGCAACATAGTTATATGGAGACTTCTTAATCTTTAAATAGTTCCTAAAGCAATTAGGGAATAGTGATATATCGATGACTGAGATAGTTTCTGTCATCTCCGGGAAGGGTGGGGTTGGAAAAACCACAGTAGTATCAAATCTTGCTGTTGCCCTTACAGAGATAGATAAAAAGGTTCTTGTGATAGATTCAAATGTCTCCGGAGCAAACCTTGGACTTCATCTGGGAGTACCATCAACAGTATCAGTTACACTTAATGATGTGTTGAGAGAGGATAGTTTTATAACGGAAGCGATATATAAACATCATCTTGGTTTTGGGATAATCCCTGCCTCTCTTGTTGAGCTGAATGCTGATTCACGCAAGCTAAAGAAGTTGATGTTTGATCTTGTCGGCAGTTATGATCATATAATAATTGATGCAGGAGTAGGTGTCAATAGGGAAGTCGAGTCAGCTATAAGGGCATCAGATAAGGTCCTTATTGTAACAAACCCGGAATTGCCAGCGCTTACCAATGCGCTGCATGCAAAAAGACTTGCAGAAAAACTGAATAAAGATGTCGTGAGAGTTATAATCAATAGAAAGAGTAATGAGAAATTTGAGTTGAAAGTTGATGAAATAACAAAATTTCTTGAAACTGATTTGGTTTCAGTAGTGCCTGAGCATAAAAAAGTAAGAGAAGGTATTGCGCTTGGAAAACCTATAGTAGAGTATAAACCACATAATGACAGCTCATTTGCTTTTAAAAATATTGCCAGAAATCTTACTAATAGTGATGAGATCAGGCCTAACACTTTTGAAAAAATAAAACAGTTAATAGACAGGATTTAAAGGAGGTTCATAAACAATGGAGATTTATCTTAAAAACAGTTCAGCATTAGATCTAGTGTTTAAATGCGATAAAAATGTTATTGAGTTTGAAGGAAAATCAATAAAGCCGGATATCAGAAGAGTAAAGGATATGAAAGATGTTGTGTATGATAAAGAGTGGATGGAAAATGCTGATGGTGAAAAGCCATTATATCTAATGTTTCGAGGGGTCTGTAATGAAGAAGATAAAGAGGATATTGAGAAGAACAATCTAAGGTATGATATTACTATAATATTTCCGAGTATGATGGGGGTTGAACTTCCAAAAACAAAAGGCCATTATCATCCAAATGTGGTTGGAAGTGATATAAGCTATCCGGAGATATATGAAGTACTTCATGGAAAGGCACATTATATCATGCAAAAGATTGACAAAAAAGGAAATGTCGTTGATGCTTATATAGTAAAAGCAGAGGTGGGAGAGAAGATTATTATCCCTCCCGGATATGGTCATATTACTGTAAACCCGGTAAATGATATACTTATAATGGCCAACTGGAGCGAGAAAAATTTTGTATCGGATTATGGGTCGCTTGTAAAGTATGGCGGAGCAGCGTATTTTGAGGTTAGAGTAAATGATGATACTACAATGATAACAAATGAAAAATATAGCAATATTGCAAAACTTAGGGAAGTGAGAGTTACTAACTCTAAACTATTAGAACTTGAAGAGGGTAAGCCAATGTATAAGCTTGTGAAAAATATTGGTATGCTTGATTTCCTTGTACATCCACAGAATCATATAGATTTCTTCAAAAAAGTGTTTTAAACATTTAAATTCTTCTGAACCACGTTATTTTGAAGAAAAATACGAGGATGAGTTTATCATGAGCCATAAAATAAGTATAGAAAGTCATAGTGAAGAGTTGAGTGGAGATGACCTGTTTGCCGGTCTGGATCATTTCAAAAGAGTGTATCGTATCGCAAAGGAGTTAGGAGAAAATGTTGATTTTGATGATGCTATCCTGCATGCAGCGTGTTTTATGCATGATATTGTAAAAAGCGAACAGAATCATGAGACTGAGTCAGCGAATCATGCAAGAGAATTTCTTAAAACAATAAATTTTTTGCCTGAAAAAATTGAGATGGTGGCAGAGGCGATTGAATCGCATCATCTCAAAAGAAAGCCGGAATCAAATGAGGCAAAACTATTATATGATGCAAATCTAATAGATTATCTCGGGGTTATTGGGATTTGCAGGGTTACTCTTGCCTCAAGAGAATGGTTCGGCGCGTCTGAGATGAGTACTGTTATGGAATATATGGCGCAGTTCCAGAACAAATCAGATACGCTGATACTTCCGGGTAGCAGGAGATATGCAAAAGATAAGTTGATGCTGATGAATCTTATAATCAAGCATATGAAAAGGGAGTTATAGAAACTGGTGGTGAATAGGTAAAATGAAAAATCAGGAGATAAATGAGCTGAACAAGAAAGCAGAGGTGTTTTCAAAAAGTGTTGAAAAATCTATTAAGGAAATCAAAAAGGTCATTGTCGGACAGGATGTTGTACTTGAAAAGATCATGATTGCTTTGCTGGCAGACGGACATGTCCTGCTTGAAGGTCTTCCAGGTCTTGCAAAGACTATGATCATCAAGACCTTATCTGATACAATACATGGAGATTTCAAAAGGATACAGTTTACACCTGATCTTCTTCCGTCAGATATCATAGGCAGTGAGATATTGGATATGAAGACATCAAGGTTCTCTATAAAAAAAGGTCCTATCTTTGCCAATTTCATACTTGCAGATGAAATAAACCGGGCTCCTCCAAAGGTTCAGTCTGCGCTTCTTGAAGCGATGCAGGAAAGACAGGTAACAATTGCCGGACAAAAGTTTGAGCTGATGAAACCGTTCCTTGTACTTGCAACACAGAATCCTCTTGAGAGCGAGGGAACTTATACACTTCCCGAAGCCCAGATAGACCGGTTCATGTTCAAAATAAATGTTGAATATCCCTCTAAAGATGAAGAACTTGAGATTATCAGGAGGATGACCTCCAGTGATATTCCTAAAGCGTTAAAAATCATCAAGCCGGAAGATATAATCAAAATGCAGAAATTCTGCAAAGAGGTTTATCTTGATGAAAAGGTTATGAGATATATCACAGATCTTGTGTATGCGACAAGGCAACCACAGGAATATGGGCTTGATATAGCTAATCTGGTTGAATATGGCGCATCACCACGAGCATCAATATGGCTGGCACTTGGCGCAAAAGCACACGCAATCCTTCAGGGGAGAGGATATGTCATACCTGAAGATGTGAAGGCAATTGCTCATGATGTTATGAGACATCGGATAATACTGACATATGAGGCTGAAGCGGAAGAGATCAGCAGTGATGAGATAATTGATAAAATCCTTGATACTGTGCTTGTCCCATAAGGGGTTAGATGAATGGTCGATAAAACTGAATTGATCAAAGATGTAAGAAAAGTAGAGTTGAAAACAAGGAAACTTGTAAATGGTCTTATCCAGGGACAGTATTATTCATGTTTCAAGGGAAGAGGGATTGAATTTTCAGAAGTCAGGGAATATACAAAAAATGACGATGCAC
>DAOVWP010000052.1 GCA_030636615.1 Candidatus Nanohaloarchaea archaeon | reverse complement strand
CTCTTGACCTTGAATCTTTCCGAGCAGTATGCAAGTACAATTCCAAGCGCCAGACCAATTGCAGAAAAGATTAATATTGACTCAATCAATTTATACCAGACCTCCGAAAATTGCAAAACTAAGCGTAAGGATAAACGCTATGATAAAGGCGATTGACACTCCTCTGAAACTCTGCGGCACATCGCACAACTCAAGCCGCTCCCGTATACCTGACATAATCATCAGCGCAAGCATAAAACCAAGACCAGTACCAAAACTGTTTGCCACAGCTTCAACAAAACTATATTCACTTACAAGATTGATCAGCGCCACACCCATTATAGCGCAATTTGTAGTTATCAGCGGCAGGTATATACCAAGCACTTCATACATCTTGTTGTGAAACTTTTTGATGATCATCTCGATTATCTGCACCATGCTCGCAATAAACAGGATAAATACTACATATTTCATATATTCAAGTGAAAGAGGTACAAGCACCATTCTGTATATTATCCATGTAAGCATCCCTGTAAGGACCATCACAGATATGACTGCAATACTCATTGCCAGGGCAGAATTTGTTTTCTTTGAAACGCCGAAGAACGGGCATAATCCAAGGAATTTTGTAAGGATGATATTATTCACAAGCATTGCGCTGATTATGATCACTATTATATCATCCATTTATACCACTCTCCCCATTTTTATTATTCAGATAATTGAACAATGCCAGCAAAAGCCCAAGAGTTAGGAACGCCCCGGGTCCAAGTATCATCACTACCGGCATATTTGTGATTCCTGTATCAATGATTATCTGATTGAAAAACACAATACTTCCTGTTCCGAAAAGCTCCCTTATTATACCAATCAGGCATATTGAAAGTATAAACCCGACACCCATACCTATCCCGTCCAGCGCAGACCTGTACACTTTTTCTTTTGATGCAAACGCTTCAGCCCTACCCAGTATTATACAGTTCACAACAATCAGAGGGACATATATCCCAAGTCTTTCATGCACATCAGGCACACTTGCAGCCAGCGCCATGTCAACGACAGTGACAAGTGTTGATATGACCACAATATAGGAAGGTATCCTTATTTTTCCAGGCACAAAACCTTTTATCATTGAAACTATTATGCTTGAGAGGACCAACACAAACGATGTCGCAATACCCATTGTAAATGAGTTTGTGAGAGATGTCGTCACAGCAAGTGTCGGGCACAGTCCAAGTATAAGTTTAAATGTAGGATTATTCTTCAGGATCCCTCTTGTAAGTATATCCAGATTGCCTGAACTCATCTATCATCCCCCCACATCTCTATTGCACTTCTGACTCCGTTTATTACTGCATTTGAGCTTGTAGTCGCCCCGCTTATTGCATCTATATCTCCTGAACCTTTTTTTGCAAGACCTATCTGCTCAATACTTTTTCCTTCAAACTGTTTAAGGAAATCCTCATCATCAACATTTGATCCAAGCCCAGGTGTTTCCATATGTTTCACAACTGACACTTTTATTATTCTCCCTCCGGAATTAATCCCGACAAGCATCTCAATTACACCATTATACCCTTTGCTTTCAACAAAATATATTTTCCCTCTGATGCTGCCGCCTTTACTATATGCTACAAACACATTCTCATCAATCTTCTCAAAGTCATATGCTAAAGGTACGACTTCCCGCAGTCCGCGCTCAAATCTTTCTTTCTCTATATTTGCAATCCTCTCTTCAGTTATGCTGTTGACATAGCTGAGTATAGATACTGAGACCATTACAATAAACATAAGCTTAACTCCTGTGATAATTATATCTTTACTGTTCACTCCAACTCCATCCATATGATTTGTTTTTTTCATACTTTATCACCAAAGATCCTGTTTTGCGTAAACCTATCTATCAGCGGCACCATTGCATTCATAAACAGTATTGAATATGCAACACCCTCAGCCATAGTCCCATAGTTTCTCATAAGGAACACCAGGCACCCTATAACAACTGCATATACGATTCTTCCTCTTTTTGTCATCGGGCTTGTGACATAATCTGTTGCAATGAAGAACGCGCCAAACATGAGCCCTCCTGCAAGTATCTGGTACATTGGATCAGTCCCGCTTACTGCGCTCAGTACAAACACTGCACCTATCATGCATGCAGGAATCCTCCAATCAATATGTCTTTTTATCAGCAATACTAACCCGCCGAATAATATGAAAAGTATAGATGTCTCGCCAATACATCCTCCATGCGATCCAAGAAACAGCGTAGCTGAATCAACTCCTGCTTTTGAAACAAGAGGTGTTGCAGTAGTGGTTGCATCGGCAATATCTTTCCACAAAGGTGCGCCTACATCCTGCACATCTGTAAACACACTCATCAGAGCAGGCCATCCCGCGCCCATGAACGCCCGGCCCACAAGCGCGGGGTTAAATATATTGCTTCCTGAACCCCCAAACACCATTTTTCCGATTATAATACCAAAAGAACTTCCTATTGCGCACAGCCACAAAGGCACATTTGGCGGCACAATTAATCCAAGTATAAGCCCTGTGATTATCGCGCCTCCAGTGATTTTAGTATCCTTTTTCTGCATCCTTAGTACAACAGTCTCAGTAAACTGCGCGCATACAATACAGGTGATAAGTATCCACAGGGCAGACATACCGAAATAATATATTCCTGCAACAGAGGGAAAAAGAAGAGCAAAAATAACTGTGAACATGATCTTTTTTGAACTGCTTTTAGTTTTTATGTGCGGAGACACAGACAGATCAAGCTTCATTTTTTAGTATCGCCTCTCTTTTTGATTCCCTCTTTTGCATATCTCATATATTGTGTCATAGGTCTCCTTACAGGACACACAAACGCGCACTTTCCACACTCATAACAGTTAAGGACACCTGCATCTTTTGCATCATCAAACTTATCTCTCTGTGAATATGCTGATATGATATATGGATTAAGTTTCATAGGACAGGCATCTATACATCTGCCGCATCTTATGCACGGTCTTTCCTCCGCAGAATCATCATCAGAACCTTTCATTACAAGTATGCACGACATACCTTTTGTTACATATATCTTGTCATCTGATTGCGCAAACCCCATCATAGGTCCGCCAACAATTATCTTTGACACATTACTTTTGTACCCTCCGCACTCATCAATCAGATCTTTGACAGGAGTACCGATTTTTGCAAAAATGTTTTTTGGGTTTTTCACACCATTTCCTGTGACTGTAACCACTCGCTCAATCAACGGCTTACTATAATACAACGCTTCATACACGGCAAATACAGTTCCTACATTATTTACAGCTACGCCGACATCACTTGGGAGACCACCGCAGGGAACTTCTTTACCCAGTATGTTTTTGATCATCTCTTTTTCTGCGCCCTGTGGATATCTACTTTCCAACTCCTCTACATCGAACCAGTCATGATTTATCGCAATACCTTTGAATTTCCTGATTGCATATCTCTTATTATCTTCAATCCCGAAATACGCATGTTTTGCCTTTGTGGCTTTAACCATCAGCTGAATTCCGCAAAATATCTCTTTTGTCTTCTCTTCCATAAGTCTCTGGTCCGCCGTTATATATGGCTCGCACTCTGCCCCGTTCACAATATAATCCTTAATCCTGCTCTTGAGCGCGCCATTCATCTTAAAATATGTTGGAAAAGTTGCGCCACCCATCCCGACAACCCCTGCAGACTCAACTGCTTTGATTATCTTCTCACTGCTGATGTTTCCTGCATCTTTTTTCTTCCACACCTTTTCCTTCCCGTCCGACTCGATCATAACACCTTTCCCACTGCGTCCGGTAGAATTCCTGTAATTTTTGATCTCAACAACTTTACCTGATATTGGCGCATGGACATTTGAAGACAAAACACCACTGGCCTTGCCGATCACCTGTCCTTCTTTGACATGATTTCCGCAGGACACACAGCACTCCGACTCTTTACCTATATGTTGCGAAAAGTATACTACCACTTTTTCAGGCATCCTGCCCTTTTTGATATATTTATTTTTCGTCAACTCTTTCATATCATCGATTTCCATATCAGAAGAAAACAAAACCTTTGCGATTCGCTTAAGAAGTGACATAAATATTAATAAGTCCTGCTGGCTATATAAACTTTATGACTTTTTTTTCAGACCTGAAAAATTTCATATTTTCACAGCTTTTCATTACTGTTTTTATATTTCTATTGATAATTCTGGCACTTGTTTGTCTGAACTCTTCAGCAAGTAAGATCTATTCAAAGACAGAAAACCTGATGGGAACAGATGTTACAATAACTGTTGTATCGCTCAACGAAAAGCAGGCATATAATGCGATTGATCTCGCCTTTGCTGAAATGAAGACAATCGAATCCGTCATGAGCATATACAACCCAGAAAGTGATCTAAGTAATCTTAATGCTTTTGCGCAGAATAATACAAACCTATTTATGAAAATTGATCCTCTGCTTTATTATGTGATTGAAGAATCGATAAAAGTTGCCGAACAGACAGACGGGGCTTTTGACATAACTGTAAACCCGATACTTGAACTGTGGTCTACCGCATCAAAGACAAAAGTATTTCCAACACCTGAGCAGATTGATGAAACCCTTGAGTTGGTCGGATCAAAACATCTTTGGCTCTCAAGAGAATCTGTCGCTTTCAAGAGACCTAACATGAGTATAAACCTGGGTGGAATTGCAAAAGGTTACGCAGTTGATAGGGCAATCATTATACTAAAATCCGAAGGAATACAATCCGCTCTTGTCGATGCCGGTGGTGATATAAGGACTTTCGGAACTAAACCTAATAAAATTCCCTGGACTCTTGCCCTGCAGAATCCACGGGATCAGACAGACTACATAACTATAATTGAATCAGAAGATCTTGCAGTAGTGACTTCCGGTGACTATGAGCGATACTTTGATCTTGAAAACACTCGAGTTACCCATATAGCGGATCCAAGATCCGGCTATTCTGCTAAAGGGACTATGAGTGTTACTATAATCAGTCAAAATGCAACCTTTGCTGATGCTCTTGCTACGGGGATCTTTGTGCTTGGAAAAGACGGTCTCAATATAGTT
>DAOVWP010000096.1 GCA_030636615.1 Candidatus Nanohaloarchaea archaeon | reverse complement strand
GATCTGATGATGCCCGACTTCTCAGGGAAAGATGTGTTTTATATGCTAAAAGCTGATCTGAATACTAACGATGTTCCTGTCCTGATACTCACAGCAAAAGTTGATGCGCTGAAAGAGGATAAAGAATTAAGAGACTGCGATAAGTTCATGCACAAACCATTTGATAATGACGAACTGATTGAAGTTATTAAAGGTCTGCTCCAAAGAGACAGTGCTTAAGGTGTATTTAATTTGAAAGCCAAACCAGACTCAACCAAAACAGGACAGATACATCTTATCAAATCAACAAAGCACTGGTTCACGCAGAAATTTTCCCGTTCATATACACTTTATGGTATTACCTTTGGTCTGTTTTTCCCAATACTTGCAACAAGTATAGATCTCTACATCAACGACCTCTCATTCACAATGGAAAACATAATCCAGCTCCAGCTTATGAATCCTGCCCACTGGCTGGTAGACATGATCCCATTGATCTTCGCTGTATCATATTATTTCATAGGTGTAAGAAGCGATGAGCTGAACTCTGAAAGGAAACTTGTTCTGAAGCGTACAAAAGAACTCGAAGAAGCATATCGCAAACTCAAGAAACTGGACCGCCACAAGGACAACTTCTTATCTAATGTTTCGCATGAATTGAGGACTCCTCTTACTTCCATAAAATCCTATGTACAGATGTTGGACAAGGGTATTCTTGGCAAGATAAATGGCGAACAGAAAGAAGGTCTTGACATAATCCTTCACAGCACAAATCATCTTATAGAACTGATTAATGACCTTCTTGATAGCTCAAGGTATGAAGCAGGCAAGGCCAAACTTAATTTTGAAGAATCTGATGTTGAAGAAGTATTGGGTGATGTGATCAAAGAATTTACGCCAACCTTAAAAGATATTGGAGGGGATATAAACCTGACAATGGAAGACAATATAGGCAGTGTTGTTCTTGATCAGATAAAGATATTACAGCTCATAAGAAATATAATAAACAACTCAATAAAATACCGATCCGAGAGTGATCTCAAGATAGATATAAATGTGAGCAGGGATGAGCAATATTTAAAGATACAGCTGAGAGATAACGGTATCGGTATCTCAGAAGAGAACCGGAAACATCTTTTTGACAAATTTTATCAGGTCGATCAGAGTCTCACCAAAAAAGTTGAAGGTACTGGTCTTGGACTTTCTATAGTTCTCCAGATAATCAAAGCGCATAAAGGAAAGATTGAAGTCAACAGCAAACTAGGAGTCTACACAGAATTTAACCTGTTTATTTCTACATCTCTTAAAGGAGTATAATCCTGCAACTGCAGGTTCGCCAGATACGCCTGTCCATAACATATACCATCATCTCCGCATGAAACTTCCTTGTTCATAAACACACCTTTTGAGCGCATAAAACCGGATATGATCTTATTGTGCGCAACACCTCCGCAAAACACAATAGGCTTACCTATTTTCTCAGCGATTGAATACAATCCTTTTGCAAGATACATCTGCGCAGTAGCTCCAAGCACCCCTCTATCAATACCTCTGTTCTCAAGCAGGAACTCAAAAAGCGGCGTAGTCATAAGTACAGAACAATCTCCTTCTTTCCTGATACAGATTTCAATATCCATAGCTTCTCCGGAATTTTTCTCCAGCTCAATTGCCGGTTCACCATCATATGTCCTCTTATCACATACTCCAAGAAAAGCGGAAACGGCGTCAAGAACCCGACCTGAACTGGAAGTATAAACAATATTAAACTTATCTTTCAGCATCTTTGAATACAATCCACTCTCTTTTGGATCAAACAGTTTCAACTCAGCAATCTCCTTTTCAGAGAGTATTTTTGAAAGTATCGAAAAAAGCATTTTCTTTGGATATATTGTGGCAGAATCTCCGCCAATCTGTATCTGTCTTTCCAGGTGCCCAACCCTTTTAAATTCAATCCCTCCAGATACATCAAAAACCTCACCGCCCCAGATTGTCCCGTCATCTCCATATCCAAGCCCGTCCATGGCAATGCCTACATAATCCGTAAGTTTATGCTCGGCAGCCGCGCCAGCAACATGCGCTTTATGATGCTGGATCTGCACAAGTCTTGCTTTATGTTCAACTGCAAACTCTTTCGCAAATATTGTAGAATTATATGTTGGGTGAAGATCGCACGCAATAATCTTCGGCTCAATACCTGTGTTCTCTATAAGTGTGCTAACTTTTCCTCTAAAATCTTCAAAACCGGAAATACTGTCAGACATGACACATTCATTTTCACTGCACGCGCACATAGTACTGTTGATTCCGGCTCCAAGAGCAATTGTATCCAGGCATTTTATCGGCAGTTTTACACGCTTCATCAATTTATCTCACTCTAAAACGCTGCCCTTCTCCTCAGATTCTTTATCATCTTCTTTGGTCGGATTATCGTCTGTACTTTGATCACCATCATCTGCTCCCAGATCATCATCCATCTTAGTCTGATCACCATCATCTCCACTCTGATCATCCTCACCAACAGTTTCATCCATCTCCTTAACCTTTGAGATCGCAGCAACCTTATCATCTTCTTTGATCCTCATAAGTCTTACTCCCTGCGTGTTCCTGCCCTGAACTTTGATTTCTTTAGTAGGCATCCTAATAACTTTCCCGCTGTGGTTGGT
>DAOVWP010000017.1 GCA_030636615.1 Candidatus Nanohaloarchaea archaeon | reverse complement strand
GGAAAGTCCAAAAATAACAAAGGAAAGATCTCCGACCATGTAAGCGAAATAACGATTAGCTGCAAACATCTGCGCAAAACAGGATAAAAAGAAGATCAATATGAAACAGATATGGTATCTGTTAATCTTTTTATCATTGTACAAATAGACTAATGCTGCACCTGGAAGAAGTAGCCAGAACGAATAATAATTTGCCAGTTGTATAAAAAAAGAATACATACTTGTTATACCAACCTTAATGATCTCAACTGGTGCCCTGAATATCAGGTCGTTAAATATCCAGACTAAGTGATTGGCTTCTATGTCAAGGTTAAAGTATGGGATATCTATTATTTTTAAAATGACAAGCCAGATTGCAAGCGGCATGAACTGAGAGATTATACTTATACCTGTCTCTTTAAACCGCTTGTTTATAAGTGCGAAAAGAATTATAGCTAAATATATGGCGTAAACCTGTTTTGAAAGATAAATTGTACCGATTATAAATGAATAGATTATATTTTTCTTGTGAGAATATTTTTTTGCAATATCATACAACATATAAGTGGCAAACACTGCAGTCAAGAACTGAAGGTCTCCAGTATGATATATACCCATAAACATAATGAAGTATTTATGAAAATACATCAATGCAACTGTAAGAAGGGCTGCTTTTGTCCCTATAAATTCGCGCAGGAGCTTAAACAGGATTATTCCTCCGATAAAACAAACGAGCAAGTGAAGGATCACATATCCTGTTGCCGCAGATATAAAAGAGAACAGCACAGGATTTATATCTATAAAAAACGGGACCCACCAGGTTGCGATGAATCCAAAAGTATGGCTTAAAAATGGATATACTGGTCTGCTGACGCGAGAAGGATCCTCTCTGAAATAATCTGGGAAAAAAGCTGCTGATTTTATCTCAAGACCTGCATCAAGATTATACTGCCACATAAATGGTATTTTTTCAGGAAACTTTATTTTTACGCCTTTATCCGGTGCAGGATTAAGCCATGCTATGTTTGAAGTTATAAGAAATGTTAAAAGGACTATAATCCCAATATAGATATAGTTCTTATTGATTTTTTTTCGCAATCATCACACCTAAGTTTTCCAGAAAAGTCGTTATAGATAAAATCAGTCTCAATACATTTAAATATATTCTGCAAGCATTTTTTAAAATGAGAACTGTTCTTTCTGTTATTGTTCCTGCATATAATGAAGAGGAGACTATTGTTGAAATACTTGAAAAGGTAAATGCAGTTAATATATCAGGGCTTGGTGTGAAAAAAGAGATAATTGTTGTCGATGACGGGAGCAGCGATTCCACTAATAAAATACTTAAGAAAAGAAGAGATCTGTATACCAAACTTGTGAGGAAAAAGAACGGAGGGAAAGGATCAGCTATACGGAGAGGTATCAAGGAGATAAATGGGGATTTTTTTATTATACAAGATTCTGATCTTGAGTATGATCCAGAAGAGTACTCAAAACTCTTGAAGCCTCTTATAGCTGGTAAAGCGGATGCCGTATATGGTAACAGGTTCAAGAAAGCAAGCAATAAGTGGAAGATACCTCATCATTATTTTGGAAATAAAATATTGTCACTGATTATCTCTGTACTGTATTTCAGGAATATCGGAGATATGGAAACATGTTATAAGTGCGTTAACTCTGATGTGATCAAATCAATCAAGCTTAGAGAAAATGGTTTTAGGATTGAGCCGGAAATCACTGCAAAGCTTATCAAGAAAGGTTGCAGAATTATGGAAGTGCCTATAAATTACAGTCCACGCTCATTTGAAGAGGGTAAGAAAATCAACTGGCGTGATGGGATCAAGGCATTTTTTGCAATTGTCAAATACAGATTTACGGATTAAGTCTATGCTTTCAGTTCTTCTAAAAGTTTCTTTGGATCAAGAGACATATCATAGCGTTTGTTGAAGAAGAGGCATATGTTCTTTAAATCACGGTTCAGGAAAAAAGCAGCTCTCGGATGTTCTGGGAGGACTGCCTGACCAAAATCTATTATTACAGGCGTCTGGATATTGTCTGTATGTTTTACAAGAATGTTGAACTCGCTGAAATCTGCATGTATAAGGCGGGCTTTTTTCAACATCAATTTCATCTGATGTTTTAACTTTTCAAAAAAATCTTTCGGATTATTGAGAGGTGTAGATGAAAGCGGCAAGGCATATCTGTCTTCACTGATTATCGGCTCCATCACAAGGACATTATTTTTGAAATATAGCGGTTCCGGGACATCCATACCTACATTCCTGCATTTCGAAAGATTGCTGAATTCTTTTTTGCACCACTCAAATATGACTTTGCGCTTGTTTGAAGATATGCCTAAAAATCTTGGATCACCTTTGATATAGTTAAGCATATTGTTGAAACTGTTTGAGCTGATCAGATAAATCTTTACAATTATAGGGTTACCCTTCACATCTGTTCCCCAGAAGATGTTTGATTCCTTGCCAGACTGGATAATACCTCCAAGGGTGTCAACAATACCTTTATCTTTCATGCTGAAGAGAGCTTTGAAGCTGATATTGTCAAGAGAGTTCATAACAACCTTGTTGTCTGTTATTATCTTTTGCTGCGCCATAATATCTTATACCTATTGGCAGATTTGGTCAAAGAAATATAAAAAGAAGTCTATCCTGTGAAAAATTGTTTATTCAACAGCATTTTCAAAGCATTTAAGGAGACCTTTTGCCTCTAATTTCGGTACCATGTGTCTCATATACTTGTAGTGTACATCACCGCGTGAGTCGCCCTGCAGATCCCACGGCTCAATTATTATAAAATCACCAATGTTTAGCCATAGACCTTTTCTTCTGCTTCCCGGAACACGGCAAATCCTTATCTTGCCGTCAGCACACAAAACATTATATCTGCCGAAACCCATTTTCTTGTCAAGAATACCTAGCATTTCCTTTCCTCTTGGAAGGATCAACCTTTCAAAAGTGTCTGTAGGGGCATACTTTTTTTTGTTGGGTTTCTTAAATGGTTTTTTGCGCGCTGAAAATCCTGGGCTCATAAATATCACTTCTTTATCATTATTCAATCCTTATCAATATAGTCTTTCGCGACATATGTTTACCGTCCTTCATACCTGCCAGTTCAAAAGAGTGTTTGATTGTTACACTGAAATTGTTCCGGATCTCGCGGATTATTTTCATAATAGCTTTTGTGGATCCGAACCGGATGTCAATACCATGTTTGCTATACTCAGCAGGTTGGAGGAAGGAGTTTTCGTATTTATCCTTGTATTCCTCACTTTTAAGTGTTATATAATCTTTAATCTCATCAGCTTTATTAATATTGCCCCTTATCTGGAGGGTTCCTTCATAATAGTTCCCTGCCTTTCGTGAGCAGACATCACATGAATGTGATATAAATATTAGGTCTATAACATGGTTGTTGTGGGATTTAAGAGTTACGGGGAGCGTAATCTTTCCTTCAAAAATTACTGGAGAATATTCTATTTCAAAATGTTTTAGTTTTGTATTGTTCTTTATAATTGATCTTATGGCATCATTGATGTTTTCATACTGTATCCACTTACCTTTTTCCTTGATCCTTGTGCAACTGCAGTAATGGACTTTTATTGATGAAACAAGTGGTTTTTCTTTTGTCACTGCGCAATTTTTGCAGAAACCGTCTATCAACTGGTCTGTTTCCTTTCCGCATTTTGGACAGAATTTTTTGAAGGACATTTTCACACCCTGAAAATCATTACATGCCTGTTTCCGTCAACTTCTTTCAGGTTCTGTTCATGGATTATGTTGTTTTCAAGAAGCTTTTCGATAAGGTTGTTTCCTATAAGATGGGAAGAATCGCATAGCTCAATTGAGCTTATTATCGATTCAATTGTCTCTTTATCACCTTTGAAAAAAGATTCGGGTATGTCAAGAAGATGTTCACCTTCTTCAAAAGTCTTACCTACCAGATCAATATCACATGCAGAAAGAAATCTTTTCCCTTCATGCTGGTGTATTTTCATTGTAAACAATACAATCACATCTTTGATATTGGTCTTCTTGCTCCGCATGCCTCACATTTGAGAAAAAAGTTGCGGCCATCTTTCTGGATAGTCGTATCAGGTTTTGAGCATTCCTTACAAAGGACAAATTCGTCAAGAAACCTTTTGAATTTCTTGTTGATCTCAATGACGCCGAACTTTCCGATGAATTCTGCCTGAGTGCCTTTTATCTCGCCGGATGTGGCCAGCTCTTTTGAAAAATATTTAAGCACTGTTGTAGGATCCCTTCGGAGGTCTTTAATTGTTTTTACAAAATTAGATATGTTTGTCCTGTTACCGATTACCATAACATTCAGTTTAGGTATTTCAAACCGCTCGGTATTGTATGCAGATTTAGGCATCTGGTCCTGAGCTTTTTTTAGAAGATTATCATAGTTGAGATCCAAGTAATATCACCAATACTCTATGATTTCTGAAGAAAACTTTAAATAACCTAGAGAAGTTTTACCCTGCCGATCCTTGGCTCATAGCAGGTACCTTCATTTAGAAGATCCTTAAGTATATCTTCTGCGGAATTGTCCAACCGGACAATCTCTTCGATATCCGCACCATTCCCCTCATCAAGTTTTTCTATTGCATTTACAACAATTTCCCTTACTTTGAGCGGGTTTTTGTTATGGTCTGTGTTATCTTCTTTTGATGTTCTTTTTGGTTTCTCCATTGGTTTTTTTGTATCTGTTAAAGGTCCTGAATTGGTTTTTGGAGATGTTGGTTTTTTGATTTTAAGATTTATCAAAGACTCTACTATTTCAAGGCGTCTTAGTGTTTCACAATTGAAATCATCAATTTTTTTTATCATGTCCGGAACAAGATAGATCTCATCATTATATTCTCTTATAAGACCAATCACATCAACAAGGTCGCCAATCTCTGTGCTGTCCGCAAGGTCAAGATTGTTCCAGAGGCGCATGGTAATTGTTTCTGTTGAATCATCAATTGTCAGGATTGCAAAGGATTTGTCAGGACTGTCTGAGATGAATTTCTGCACAATTGTTCCAAGAATCCTTGCTTTGGTTATCTTTGTACCGATAGGCGTCTCAAGATAATTATAGCTGAGTGAACTGTCACCTTTTACAAATCTGCCTTTTACTATGTCACAGATCCTTGACTTTACTGCGAGTCGGGATATATTGTCCATCTTATCATTACCTGAAACCATTGTTTTCTATGTGAGTGATTATATCGCTGAATTTATTGACCGGTATTATGCTGTCTTTGCAATCTTTTCTTATTATCATGCTATTTGCACGAGGGCTTGCATGAATAAGGAAGCCTGCGCCTGCGCGCCTGAGCATCTCTATATCATTATCTGAGTCGCCCACAGCAATTGTATATTTTGCAGATATGCTTAATCTAGCGCAAAGTTCTTCCATTGCCTTTGCCTTGTTATCAAAAAAATATTTTCCATGAATAAGATTGCACCATTTGTTGTCTTTAAAAATCATATTGTCGGATCCGGCAACATAATCAAAATCATAATATTCTTTTGCCATGTCGCAAAAATCATTAGGTGTTCCTGATACAAGCTGAGTAATAAATCCCAAATCTCTTAATTTGTCAAGGAATTGTCTTGATCCATGTCTTGGAGTGAAATTTGTCCTTAAAATATCTATGTATCTTTCGTATGTCAGCTCTTTTTTTGAATCGCGCCAGGACTTGTTTATAGTATCTATCCAATCCTGAAAAGTGTAGTTCTTATCATTGAGATATTTATTATAATATTTTGAGTTTGTCTGTGAAGATATACCAAAAAAACTGTGAAGGTCTAGATATAATCTTCTATCTTTAAGAAGAGTGCCTTCAAGATCGATTGAGCAGAGTTTGTCCGGTTTCATCATGCTTATACCTATACTTTTCTTATAAAACCCTGTTTTGGGTCGAAGATTGTTCCTTCCTGCCTCAACTGTGATAGGATTTGATCAACTTCAATCGATTCCATTCCCTCTTCCTCAGCTTTTGCATAAACATCCTGTGTAGGTACCTCTTTCTGTCCGACTTCTGTCTCAAGTTCCTGAATTATCATAAGAAGTCTTGTAATCTTGCTCCTTTTTGATGAAGATGTTCCGCCTGTAAGTCGGTCTATGTCAAACTCACCAGTCTCAGGATCTGTACCAAGCTCTTTCATACAGTATGTAAGCAGATATATTGCGCGCTCTGCATCCTGTTTCTGGACTTTTGGAGATAACCTTACCCTTGCCGATGCCTCGGAAAGCCGTACAAGAGCTTCAAGCTGACGAGGTGTTATCGGTACTGAAGAACCTCTTTCTTCCCCTGAATCTGATCCTTGGTTTCTTAGAGTTACATAGAAATCCTGTATCCTATCCATCGCGGCTTTTGTTAAGATTGGCGTACATTCATTTCTTGCATAGGATATATATTTTTTCATCATCTCAGATGAAATTGGCGGCTCAATCTTGTAGTCCATGGATCTCTGGAGTTCAAGTATATGTCCTGCAATCTTTGAGTCACGATCTTTTTTCGGTATGTCAAGTATGGCGAAAATCAGATCAAAACGACTTAGAAGGGATTCAGGCATCTTTATCTGGCCAGCTATTGGTTCATATTGATCAAAACGGCTGTATTTCGGATTGGCGGCCGCAAGTATTATTGTCTTGCAGTTGAGGGTTGCCTGTATGTTTGCCTTGCTGACAGTGACTGTCTGCTGGGCCATTGCCTCGTGCATTGCAGATCTGTCATCATCAGACATCTTGTCCATCTCGTCAATCGCTACAAGACCACCGTTTGCAAGGACCAACGCACCTGCTTCAAGAGCCCATTCTCCAGTAAGCTCATCTTTTACTGCTGCTGCTGTAAGTCCTGCGCCTGATGCGGACTTACCTACTACATATCTTGATTTTGGAGCAAGGTCTATCACAAACTTGAGCATCTGGGATTTACCTGCGCCCGGATCACCTACAAGAAGAATATGTATGTCTCCCCTTGTGGTTGAACCATCTTCCCTGACTTTCCTTACACCGGAAAACATCTGGAGCGCTATGGCTTCCTTGATTTCATTGTAACCGAAAATTGATGGGGCGATTGAGGCAGTAATCTTGTTGAACACATTTTTGTCTGAGGCAAGTTGTTTGATTATGTCTATATCTTCAGGATTTATCACTATTTCCTCAAAATTGGATTCTTCCGTAATTATATAGTTGCAGTCTATGATTATGTTTCTTGTCTTGGATTCTGATCCCCTATCAATTTTCATAGGGATATCAAGAAGAGTGCCTGTAACTGTCACCTTATTTCCCGGCGTGACATTTTTACGGAAGCTTGGATCAACAAGGTCATCTTTTATGTATACATTTATTTTCTGCGCCTGATGACCACCTTCCAGTTCGTCCGGAGATTCCTGAAGAATAAGTTTTTGGATATCAATAAGTTTTCTTTCTACAAGAGTGAAGTTACGGTGGTTGCCGCACTCACATACACGCGGCTTGACCAGAACTGGTTCGTCCTGAAGGATTATTGTGCGCTGACCGCATAGCTGGCATTCCCATGTCGCAGAAGTTATCTCCGGCCTGACCTGGCTTGTCTGCTTGATGTTGCCTGTGACGGATATGAATCTCGATATATGCTTGCTCCTGAGATTACTTATAGGTACTTTTGAAGATTCAGGAAGGTTGAAAAATCTGGCAGATATGACTGTTTTCTTATCATCAAAACCTGGAATTTCTATGTTGGAGGAAATAATGTTTGATATCGCTTCCTCGGCAGCCTTTAAGCTTGTTATTGGATCTACAAGAAGGGCGTCAGCTAAATCCGGATCAAATTTTTCCAGATCTGCAAAATCTACAATAATTGCGTTGCTCTCCTGAGTTGCTTTGATCAGCTGTTTATTATATACATCACTGTAGAAGATTTCAAGTTTCTGGAGAATCTTTGGATAATCCATAAATTAAAAAGGGGGATATATATTTTAAAAGGGTTCTATATATTGGGATATAAATATATACAATCTATTCAGATGACTTCTATCTCTTTAAGATTTTTTTCAAGCTTGATTATGCTCTCTTCAATCATCTCAGGATTTTTACCACCAGTGCATATGACTTTTCCGGACTGGAAAATCAGGAAAACAACCTTTGGGTCATCAAGACGGTAAACAAGTCCGGGAAATTGCTCAGGTTCGTATTCAGTGCCTTCAAGTTCAAATGCAATCTTGTTCAGATCAATCTTGCTATCAACATGGGTTGAAGCAACCATATTCTGGATCTTGACATCTTTAGCACCACTTATCTCAACACCCAGTTCTCTCAGGCGGGTTACAAGATTATCTATTGCCTGATGGGCTTCGGCTACGGACTTGGTTCCTGTGCATACAATCTTTCCGGAATTGAACAGCAAAGCTGCAGCCTTAGGATTTGTGAGACGATAGACAAGACCGGGAAACTGTTCTGGTTCGTATTCTGCCCTTTCCAGTTCCATAGCGATCTGAGAAAGCGGTAATTTAGTGTTCATAGAACCTGAAGCGACAACATTGTGAACTTTTAGATTATTTAACATATTTACCAAACCTCTGTTACCACCATATGATTAATATCTATATATAGTGATATATAACTATTTGTTAGTATAGCAAAATTTATATATATACCGAATTTTGTTATAGATAAAATATTTTGAGATTTGGTTATTTCTTTATTATCATCTTGTCTGCGAAGAGATGGGAAATCCAACCGACTGATACAGCTATTGCGATCGCATCTCCGAAAAGAAAGTATATTATGAAATTCAGGGATAAGAGGAAAACCATGTTGTGGTAAAGCTTCCGGTGAGGGAAGATCAACCAAGATGTGACAAAGATGCCGATCAACGCGCATTCAAAATACTGTTCTGTGAGTATATAGAATAACTCTATCAGAAAAAAGAAGGAACTTAGCCATTTCTGGATCTTGCTCTTTGTGTCAACATCGGGAAAAAGAGAGAAAAATAGGATTATTGCAAAGTATAACAGACTGTCTGTAAGTTGTATTTTGTAAAGGTATATCAGAATCAGGTAACCGAGAGATCCTGCGACAAGATGTGTTTTCCAGTTACCCATGAGATGTAGTGGTGTTTTGTAATATAAAAACAGGTGATTGCTGAAGATGTTAAGAAGTATCATGTTTAGAAGGGTCTGTAAGATTGAGTTATATATATAATTCTTAAAAAAGATATAATTATATGATTGAATTCTTTCTGGTCATTGGTGTGATGGCTTTAGCTATTATGGGGCTTGGGATGATTAGAGAGGCAGATATTAATAATAAAAATAGAGTCTTAACTATTTTACATGAAACTGCTAGATTATATAATGTTCCTTTAGAACATTATCAAGATAAAATTCCAGATATTTTTCAAACTGATGCACTTTCGACAGCACATCATTGTTCAAATGGGTAT
>DAOVWP010000126.1 GCA_030636615.1 Candidatus Nanohaloarchaea archaeon | reverse complement strand
ACAGCCATTGCTGATTCCTTGCATAACGCATTGATGTCTGCGCCGACATATCCATGAGTCTTGTCTGCATATTCTGAGATCATTTTTGATACTGACCTGTTGACTATTTCGCTGTGCATCTCCTTTGAGATTAAGCCTATGTCTTTCAGCTCTTCAAAAATATTCTGGAATTCTTTGTCTTTTTCTTTTATCGCTTTTTTTGAGAAAGCAGCTCTTGCATCATCTTTGCCACGGATTTTTGATATATGTTCAATATCTTCAAGTTCTTTACTGATTTCTGTCAGGATTTTTGGATATTTTTCAATCTGTTTTCTGATTTTGATGAAAGTATCTATGTTCTCTTTCAGTTTTTCAATCTCTTTTGACAGCTTGTCTATGTTATTTTCTGTGTCTTTAATCTTCTCTTCAATTTTTCTTTTTTCAGAGATCTTGAACTGGATCTTGTTAAGTATTGTTTCTATTATGTGTGTTGTACTGTTCTTACTATCCTTGTATTTTTCCAACTCTTCAAGTTCTTTGTTAAGCTTGCTTAGTTCTTCCTGTGTTGTATTCCTGTCGCTTTTTAACTTTTCCTGATTTGATTTGTCTTCTTCGATGTCTTTTTTTGTCTTTTCTATAAATGAAGCGATTGTCTCTTTGAGTACATGGGAAGCGATGTTTGTGTTCCAGTGATATAGCGGCATGTTTCTTGTGTGGATCTCGAAGATCTCTTTTCTTCCGTCTCTGTTAGGAACTCCAAGTTCTATCTCACGGTCAAACCTTCCAGGTCTTCTGAGAGCGGGATCGATTGCGTTCGGAATGTTGGTTGCTGCGATGACTACTACTTTTCCACGTGATTTCAAACCATCCATCAGGGCAAGAAGCTGTGCAACAACTCTTTTTTCGACTTCTCCTGTGTCACCTCTTTTTGGGGCAATGGAATCTATCTCGTCTATAAATATAATTGATGGGGCGTTCTCTTCAGCCTCTTTGAATATGTTTCTGAGGTTCTGTTCAGATTCACCATAGAATTTGCTTATGATTTCCGGTCCTGCGATTGAGTAGAATTTTACATCTGTCTCAGCTGCTACAGCTCTTGCAAGAAGGGTTTTTCCAGTTCCAGGAGGACCGTGAAGAAGAACTCCTTTAGGTGGTTCAATTCCAAGTCTTTCGAAAAGTTCAGGATGCTTGATCGGCAGTTCTATCATTTCCCTGACTCTTTTCACTTCATCTTTGATTCCGCCGACATCTTCATATGTGACTGCCGGTGCCGGTGTGGATATCTGATCCTCTTCGACCTCGACTGCTTTGCTGATGACTGTAATGTTTGTCACTTCTGTTATCTTGCATATATCTTTAGGAGTTGTGCTTGTGATGATCAGTCTCATCTCTCCGAATCCGAAACCTCCGAAAATCTCTTCAATATCAATGTTGAGGAACTCGCTTATGTCAGGCATTTTTGATCTTTTTGCCTGTGATGGAACAATGATGTCTCCTTTTGTTATGATTCGGTTCATAAGGATTTTCTGTAACTGGTCTCCTGACATCTGGAGGAATACGCCTTTTTCTGCCGGAGCTAATGTTATGCTTTTTGCCTCATGAATTTCTGCTTTTTTGATTGTTACGTATTCTCCTATACCTGTGCCTGCGTTGCGTCTCATGTAGCCGTCCATCCTTATGACATCAACACCTGCATCTGATGGATATGCTCTGAGGGCAATTGCACCGGTTTTCCTCTTACCTTCAATCTCTACAACATCGCCTTCTCTGATGTTTATTTTCTGCATGGTTTTGGTATCGATCCTTATGATGCCTATACCTATGTCTCTCTGGGCGCTTGAAGGTATTTCACCGACCCTGACCTTTATATCGTCCCTGTTGTTATTTTCCTGAGCAGTCTGCATCTTATGTTCACCTTGATGATTTTATGAAGTAATCTATGTTATTATATTTACAGTCCATGTTTTTGAATCTTTCTATGTCTTTTGGATT
>DAOVWP010000091.1 GCA_030636615.1 Candidatus Nanohaloarchaea archaeon | reverse complement strand
TCGATAATCATCTCTTGTATTTCCAGAATACCTTTCATCTCTTTGGTATGATGATCCATACAGTCAAGTATAACCCAGCCGTTTGCTTTTCCATATTCAAGATACATCTGACGAACCTTGTCCATATAACTCATATCTCCTTCATGGATGTCGTTTTTATTTTTCCTACCTTCTTTAAGGTTTCTCTTGTTCAGGTTTTTATCAGACTGTTCCTTGTGGACATCTAGAAATATAACCAGATCCGGCTGAAGATTGCGCTCTTCAACCCTTACCATCCAATCGATGAACTCTTTTCTTTTTTTTGGATCGGAAAATTTAGCTCCCTGAAAACCAATATTTGACTGTATATATCTGTTGGCCAGAATATAGTCATTATCTTTCGATGCTTTAAAATGCTCATCTATAAACTGATAGCGATCAAGCGCATAAAGAAGAGATGCAACTTCAGGAGGAACATCGTCAAGTGAACCATACTCTCCATTTAGATAATTACGCACAAGCTTACCAAAAGGTGTATGATATGCAGGGTAGTCAAGAATTGAAACATTTTTGCCGATTGATTTGAGATATCTTTGTAAAAGTTCGACCTGAGTAGCTTTTCCTGATCCGTCAATACCTTCAATCACAATAAATTTTGCAAGCGGCTCTGCAATACTCATATATTTTAAATTTAACATGTATATTTATATATCATGACAGAATATCTTACCCATCCGCTAATACAAAAGAATAAGATAGAGCGAAGAAAATTTCAGGAAAACATTATTGCGAGCTGCGCAAATAATAATTCTCTTGTAGTTATACCAACCGGTCTGGGTAAGACTGTAATCGCTGTCGGTATTGTGGCATTCAAATTTGCAAGGTCTCCTGATAAAAAAATACTTATCATGGCCCCTACAAAACCGTTGATTGAACAGCATGAAAAGAGTTTTAATGGACTTCTATGCAAAGAAGATATCGGTAATTTTGTTACATTGACAGGTAAAACTGCCCCTAAAGAGAGAAAAGAGCTTTACAAGGATGCAAAGCTTATATTTGCAACACCGCAGGTCATCCAGAATGATGTAGCTACCGGTGAGATTGATCTGAAAGAATTTTCTCTTATAATATTTGATGAGGCGCACAGGGCGTCAGGCGATTATGCATATACTTATATCGCAAAGGTGTATAAGCAGGCAACTGATGATTTCCAGATCCTTGCGCTTACTGCAAGTCCTGGTGGCACAAAAGAGAAAATCGGTGAAGTTGCAGGGAACCTTTATATCGATCGGATTGAAATCCGGACAGAAGAGGATTGGGATGTAAAAGGATATGTTCAGAAGCTGAATATGAAATGGATAATGGTTGATTTTCCTGATGAATATATAGTGATACAGAAAAATCTTAAGGCAATAAAGAAGAGATATATCAGAAAGCTTAACAATATTGGCGTAGAGTTGAGCGACAATACGCATAAGGGTAAATTTCTTGAGATGCAGAGAAAGGTAAGCGCGAAAATTGCAGAAGAAAAAGATCCAAAATATTTCGAGGCTGCATCTTATATTGCGGCATGCATAAAAGTGGATTATGCGATTGAGTTGCTGGAGAGTCAGGGTCTTAAACAGTTGCATCAGTATTTCAACAAGATTGAGACACCCCCTCTTTCAAAAGCAACAAAAGGTATCATAGCCAGCGAGGAGTATAAGACTGCTAAAATGTATACTGAAAACAGGATTATCTCTGATATTGAACATCCAAAGCTTCCAAAATTACTTGAGATACTTAACAACCATGTTCTTGGCGGTAAAAAGGCAATAGTATTTGCGCAGTATGTACATACAGTGAAAGATATTGTCAGAAAGATTGAAAATGAGAGTGCCCTGAAACCGGTTGTGTTTATTGGACAGAGGAAGGGGAACACCCAGAAAAAGCAGAAACAGATTCTTGAGCGGTTCAGGGAAGGAGAATTCAATGTATTGGTTTCCACAAGTGTAGGAGAAGAAGGTCTTGACATCCCTGATGTTGATCTGGTGGTGTTCTATGAACCAATACCTTCTGAGATCAGAGTCATACAGAGAAGAGGAAGGACTGCAAGAAAATCCAGCGGAGATGTCTATATCCTTATAACAAAAGGAACAATTGATGAAGCATATTACTGGAGCGCAAAGAACAAGGAGAGGAAAATGAAGTCCGCTCTTGAAGATCTCAGGTCAGATTTCAACAGAAATGCTGTATCAGTAGAGTTGAAGAAACCTGTAATTACGCTTGATCGGTTTGTTGACCCTAAATCTGTCAAGAAAAATGAAGTGAAGATATATGTTGATCACAGGGAAAATGAGCTGATAAAGCATCTTTCCCATACAAGCAATATCAAAATCGAGAGGACAACCCTGCCAGTAGGAGATGTGATAATATCAAAAAGGAGCGCAATCGAGAGAAAGGAGGTCCATGATTTTCTCCAGTCTATGATCGAGGGAAAACTTTTCAGGCAACTTGGTGAACTGGCGTCTAATTTCTGGAGTCCCATCCTTATAATTGAAGGGAAAAACCTATACGGAGCAAGACGAATACATCCAAATGCAATCAAAGGAGCACTTGCATCAATTGTAATTGATTTCAGGATACCGATATGGTTTACATCTGATGCAAAGGAGACTGCTGAGACAATTGCATTACTTGCAAAAAGGGAACAGATACAGGAAAGGCAGAGTGTGTGTCTCAGGGGA
>DAOVWP010000031.1 GCA_030636615.1 Candidatus Nanohaloarchaea archaeon | reverse complement strand
CCTTTTCTTCGAAACATCAATCCGATTGCCTTTGATATGAAATCACCTTCAAGCGGGACATATTCTATAGCGGTTCCACTGGTAATATTTTTAATGGAAATCTCCATATACCTACATCTCACTTCCCATGTATCGCGCAAAAACCAAAAATCCAGTATGCCCGAGCATCATTGTATTCGGTCTGGTTCCCTTGTTTACTCCCCACTCTCTGATCATGCACTCCATAAATATAACATCTATAAATCCGTTCTCTTCAAGAGCGCGACACACCATCATACTCTGATCAACACATGGTGAATATACTGCAATCCTTCCGCCGATCTTCAGCTTTCCACAGACCTTTGGTATTATATCTTCCTGTTTAGGCATATCAAGTATAATTGCATCATAATCCTTTCCAGGAGCACTCTCAACATCTATATTACGGTAATCCACATTTTTTTCCAGACCAAGCGCAGCAATATTTTCGCTTGCCTTTTTGAAATGATCTTCTCTCAACTCGCAGGTAACAACTTTCTTGCATATAGATCCGAGATGCGATGTGAGATATGCTGATCCTGTACCTGCTTCGAGAACAACTGAATCTCTTGTAAGACCAAGATGCGTAATAATCAGTCCGATATCTTTTCTATGTATTATCTGCGGACCTCTCCTCAGTTTTTTTGCAAGCAGATCCCTTAGATCCGGTTTTACAATTATGAAACTCTTGTCTGTCGAAGTCTTCACAGTACTGCCGTAAGGTTTTCCTATAAGATCATTCAGACTTATCACACCATGATGCGTATGGAACGACATCATGCAGATCTTCTTTAGAAATGTCTTTCCTGTCGGATCAATAAACAGGACTTCGTCACCATCTTTTATAGAAACCATATCTACAACCTTAGTTTATAATACTTCTATAACTTTTTAATATTATTATATCTTTTGTTTAGGAGTTGTGTTTACATACCTATTTAAAGAATATTACAGAACCGCATAATTATGATCTCAAAGATTCTGAACCTCCTGAGAACACCATACCCAACATACCTGTGCACAGCAGTGATGATTGCTTTATGTCTGATTCCAGCTCAGCCCTTTGTGCAGGCAGGAATAACAGAAACAATCCCTATAATCCTGCATTTTACAGAATTCTTTGTTCTGGGTGCTCTTACTCTATTATTCTACAAAAATCCAAAAAAAGCTCTTACATATTGCCTGTTTATAGCTATTCTAACAGAATTTATTCAGTCTTTTACACCAGACCGTATCCCTGACTTATTTGATATTAGCATAAACTTAGTTGGCAGTTTTGCAGGAATAGCTTCAGCATCTATTATAGATTTCTGATTAAAGACCTATCTGCCAAACCGTCTTTCCCTCTTGGAATAATCAACAATAGCTTTCACAAAATCTTCTTTCTCAAACTCAGGCCATAGTTTATCAATGAATAACCACTCAGAATAAGCGCTCTGCCATATCATAAAATTTGAAGTTCTTTTATCTCCGCCAGTCCTGATTATAAGATCCGGTTCATCATTAGTATAAAGATTTTTCTCAAACACTTCCTCATTGATTGCATCGACATCAATCTCTCCTTTCCTGACACCTTCAGCAATCTTTTTTACAGCATCAATCACTTCGCTCCTGCCACCGTATGCCATGGCAAAATTGACAACATACTGGTCATGATTCTTGGTCTTTTCCATAATACTTTCAATTTTTTGAACAAGACCCTTAGGAAACATTTTGTATCTGCCTATAAAATTTATCCTTATCTTATTATCATATATTCTCTTATCATTCTCAAGTTCTTCAAAATGTTTCATGAATAGATTCATAAGATAATCAAATTCTTTTTTAGGCCTGTTGAAATTTTCAATCGAAAATGTATATAGCGTAAGTTCCCGTATATCATACTCTCTGCACCAATCAAGAATATTCTCAACTTTCTTTGCTCCCCATTCATGACCTTTCCACGGTTTCAGCATCAACCTTCGCGAGAATCTGCGGTTGCCATCCATAATAATCCCAATATGTTTAGGGACTCTGGATATTACTGGCTTTAATTCTGTCATAAAAATCACACAAAACAAACTTCTAAGTAAATCTTTTTAATATTTTTGCAAAATATAATAAATAACTTGTGAATCAAAAAGTCTATAAAACACTTATATTTCTCAGTACAATATATTTTCTATGTATGAATACCTTGCTCTTTTCATCGCTTTGGCAGGAACCCTGATTGCCGCTTACTCTGATCTTAAGACCACTGAAATATCAGATTGGATACCAATCATCATAGGAGGTTCAGGTATTGGGATATTTTTCATCAAAGGTGTTGTCGCAAACGATTTTTCACTATTTCGCCTAAGCATTACTACAGGTATATTATTCCTTTTGATTGGCTATATCCTTTACTTCCTCAGCCAGTGGGGCGAGGGTGACACACTTATCTTCGGATCAGTTGGCTTCATAATCCCTTATGCTTTCATTTTTTTCCCGCAGAATGCTTTCTCTTTATGGTACCCATTCCATTTCATAGCAAATACTTTTATTATAGGTTTTGTCTACTCTCTTATTTATGCCATGATTATCAGTATATCATCCAAAGAACTTCACGCAAAACTTAGTTCATATTTCAAAGAGAAATACAAATTTTTGTTTTCAATGTTTGCGGCTTATACACTATTCTATATATCAATTGCATGGTTTTCGCACAACAGTTACAACATACCTTATGATATACTGTTTAGTACAACATTACACTTATTCCTTATACCAGTAATATTTTATCCAATTGTTATAGTCTCCCGTCTTGTTGATAATTACGCATTCAAAAAGAATATACCTGTATCAAGACTATGTGTCGGTGATGTCCTTGCCGAAAATATAAGCGAAAAGAGCCTTTCATCGAAATACTGGGTAGGTCTTGAAGAAGCAGACATAAAAAATATCCGTTCAATAAAATCGCATGTCATGATAAAAGAAGGTGTAAGGTTTGCTCCAACATTCTTTCTGGCTATACTATTCACCTGGCAGTGCGGAAGCGCGCTGTCATACATATTCTTATTATAGAATAAATACTAAAAATCAGATAAGAATAATTCCAGATCTACAATTATTCCACAATGATAGGGGTATTGTCACCCATATGCTGAAGCCGTATATTCTGATCGCTCAGCATCTTAAGCCTCTGTTTGATCCTGTTGTTTTCTGCTTCCATATTTCTAAGAATCACAAGAATATTATCAACCTTTATTGTATCCGGTCCATTCCCTGACCGTTCTTTGTCAATCTGTTCAAGTTTGACTTTAAGTGTTTTGTTGATCTGCGACTGTATAATATTAAGTTTGCGGTTATCTTCAAGGAACTGCGTCATCTTCTTATCAATCATACCCTCTATTGCTTTTGAACTAACACTCGGGCCGGAAATATCTTTTGAGACATCCAACTCTTTCAGTGTCTCTATCTCATTACTTACATTTTCAAGATTCCTTCTGATTGGTAGCAGTGCATCAGTAATGTTTTTATAGAGAACTTTGTTTACCTGCTCCTTTATAGTCTTCATGTTTGAAGAGGTATTATCAATTCTGGAATACAGTTCTTTTAGTTGGTTGTCAAAAGTCAGAAGTTTATTATTGACCATCTCTTCTGTCATCTTATCCTTATCATCGGATCCAACCGATTTTTCCTCAATTATCTGCTCGAAATTTTTAAGTTTGTCTCTTATTGTATGATTAATCTCGCTTGATAACTTCATACTCTTAAGATGTTCTTCTTTTACCTTACCTATCTCAGAATCTATATTTCCTCTGAATTCCCTGAACTTTTCAAGAACTTCTTTGACTTCATGCTCTGCTACTTTTCTGGAAGCATCCTTTGCATCACTCTTTACGTTCTCAACATTAGTGCTTAGCTCTTCAATCTTATTTCCCAGACTGTCCTTAAGGATTTTCATCTCACCAAACTTTACAAGGAAATCATTGAGACTGCTTGCCTGCAATGACTCTCTGATCTTTTCAAGCTCGTCAAGTTTCTCAATAAATCTGTGCAGATTGTTTGCATTAAGTGTGCTGACAAATTTATCAAACTCATCCCTGCTAAGTTTATTCTTGCTAAGATCTTCTCCCCTCTCCTCAATTGTATTGATCTTATTATCTCTCTCAATATCAAGTCTGTTAATATCTTCAACTTCTTTTTTGAATGATTCAATTTTACTGGAAAAATTATTTTCAACTTGTTTATTTGACAATGTCACCATCTTCAGCATTTTGGCAACAGTTTCCTTAACTTTCGTTTCTGTTTCAACCAGTTCTTCCTTGTTTTCAACCTTCAGCTTTTTCATCTCATCTGACAGGTTCTTCATATTTTCTGCAACCAGTATCATTTTTGATTTTACATCTTTTTCCCTGCTTTCACTAATTGTTTCAATCTCTGTTTTCAGGCAGTCAAGATCATTTATGATTTTTGCATTAATCTCTCCTCTGAACTCTTTTTCAAATGATTGCACCGACTTTGTAGCATTTTCTATCTCTTCTTTCAGATCAACTCCAATCTTATCACTGATAGATTTATTCTCACTTACCCTGCAATCCAGCTCTTTGTACAGCTTATTTGATAGTGTCACCATCTTCAGCATTTTGGCAACAGTTTCCTTCACTCTTTTTTCTGCTTCAACCAGTTCTTCCCTGTTCTCAACTTTCAGATTTTTCATCTCATCAGATATAGTTCTGATCTTGCCTGCAACTAATATCATCTTTGATTTTAGATCTTTAGACCTGCTCTCGCTCAGTGTTGCGATTTCTGTTTTCAGGCTCTCCATATCATTTCTTATCTTTGTACTTAACTCTTCCCTTAACCCGCTTTCAGATTGCTGTACTGTCTCAATTTTATCCTTAAACTCTTTTTCCGCCAGTTGCACAGACTTTACAGCAGAGTTGATATCTTTTCTTAGACCGGCTTCAGCTTTATCATTCATCTCTTTATTCTCAGCGACCTTGACATCCAGTTCTTTATACAACTTATTTGACAGTGTTACCATCTTCAGCATTTTCGATACACTGTTCTTCACCCTTTTTTCTGCCTCAACCAACTCTTCACCATTTTCGACCTTCAGCTTTTTCATCTCATCTGACAGATTCTTCATCTTACCTGCTATGATAATCATCTTCGATTTGACATCTTTTGTCTCGCTTTCGCTAAATGTCATTATCTCCTTCTTGATATCATTAAGATCCTTTCTGATCTTCGCATTGATTTTTCCCTTGAAGTCAGTTTCAAACATCTGTATTGACTTTGTAGCATTTTCAATCTCTTTTTGCATTTCTATTCCAAGATCTTCTACTTCTTTTTTCCTTTCAAGTGCCTCTTTTCTGACCTTTGCTCCAATCTTAATTACTTCTGTTTTATGTTCTTCTGCCTCTTTTGCAATAACACCTTTAACATTATTGAACCTGTGATTGATACTGCTGATATTCTTCTCAATCTCTTTTTGCATATTAACTCCAAGATCTTCAACTTCTTTTTTACTTTCTAATGCTTCTTTTCTGACCTTTGCTCCGATTTTCATAACTTCTGTTTTATGTTCTTCAGCTTCCTCTGCAATAACACCTTTAACATTACTGAACTTGTGATTGATACTGCTGATCTTCTTCTCAACATCTCCGCTGAAACTCTCCTGATTCATCTGCAGTGATCTTACCTCATCCCTTACAGACTCAACATCACCGCCGATTGAATAGATTTTATTATTGACAGATTTGATCTTTTTTTCAACGCCGGATGAATCCTCTTCAAGCCTTGCCCTGATTTCTTCAATCTTTACATCTGTATCTCTTCGCATATTGTCAATTCGTCTTTCGAAATGTTTTTTCATTGTCTCAGTACTGTTTATCTCATTTTTTACAATCTGGACAAGTCCTTTCGAATCATTTACCATGACATCTATCTTTTTGTAAAGATCTCTGCCAAGATCAACCGTAGCTTTCTTGTTTTCTCCATGCATCGTGGCAAGTTTAACTTCAAGATTATTTTTGATAGAATCAAGCGTCTTGTAATATTTTGTCAGATCTCCCCTTACAGATTCCATCTTCTCGATTTTCCCTGTAAAACCCTCAATCTTACTGATATCTTTCTCAAACTTTTTAAGCTTCTTACTGACATCTTCGTTGATCTGAACAACCTGCCTGTCAAAACTTTCAATTCTCAGATCATTACTTTTCATCTTGTCATTGACACTGCTTACAAGCTTTCGAAAAGCATCTTCTATATCCTCTGTTTCCTTGAAAAGCAGCTTGAAATCCTTACTTCCGATACCGCCTACAGTACGTTTCGAGATATCTTCCACTTTCTCCGACAGTTTAATCAACTGGGAATTTATCTTCTCAACTTCCCCACTACTCACGCCACCATTACCAGACGAATCAGAAGTAGCGGATGTTTTCTGTGAAAGTATTCTAAGCGCATCTGTTGTAAGCGCAATCTTATGGTTTAAATCTTTGATGTTTCCCTTCATCTCGCTTACAATTTCCTTATTATTAAGGATATCCAGCTTATCAACAAGAATCTGGTCTTCAAACCTTTCTGCAGAATTCTTCAACTCACTAAACTCTTTTGCAAAATTTTCGTCTCCAAGACCTTCAATCACAGAAATAGTGTTATGTATTGCTTTTAGGTCTCTCTCAAACATGATCAGCTTTTTTTCAACATCAATATCTATAAGCCTTCTGTCAGAATTAAGATCCTCCATTTTCCCTTCAAGAGAATCTATCTTATTTTTAAGATTGTCTGTATTAAACATATCAACTCTTTATCCGAATTTTATACCCTCGTTTAAATCCGAAAAATCCAAACCCTCTGTTAATATAATACTATATATCTACTATTTATATCTTTTTCCTGCCATGACTTTTTCTTTCACACCATTTCAGCCATATATACCATATACTGATCACAAGTATAATCAGGCCAAACTGCCATAACATATCATGCAGAAACACAAAATTCTCCATCCCATATAGGTATGCATATCCGATAGTTGTAGTCAATCTGACAATATTACCTATATAGATAACAATTCCTCCAACAATCACACCAACAACCCTTTTTCTCCATGTTATCCCAACTTTTCTGACAGCAAATATCAACCCGCATAACGCCATGAAAGATTTCCATCCGGTACAGTCCTTGATGACATTTATCATCACAGTGCCGTTAGGACCTTCAAAAAGTATTGTGTTGCTGATAAGGCTGAATCCATCAGAGAACACATTCAGCACATAATATGTTATAATGGATGTGATGGATACAAGATACGAAAACTCAAACCGCTCAAGCATCAATATCTGCAGGAAAAATGCAAAGAATAAAAATTTTGTTATAAACAGGAATACTTCCCAAAGCCTACGCTGTTTCTTTGTAAATTTTCTAGTAATTTTTTTCTCAAGTTTTTCAAACAAATCT
>DAOVWP010000140.1 GCA_030636615.1 Candidatus Nanohaloarchaea archaeon | reverse complement strand
GGGGTTGAGTGCGATCGGGCAGGTGACAATTGTTTCTGCGAATCTCTTGGCACAAATGAAGTTGATAGTGGGTTTGATCTGCTGTTCAGGACAATAGGTAGAGCGTACCTGTGCAAAGTCGGATCGAAAAAAGGCGAGAGACTTTTGAGAAAATATAAACAATTGTTTAAGGAGACAAGAATAGTATTTGAACATACTATGCCAGGATGTAAAAAAAGGCTGACAAAAAAAGGTATTGACAAGCTGGCAGTCAATTTTGATAATAAGAAAGTTTGGGATGATGTGGCGGAAAGATGTCTCAGCTGTTCTGCGTGCACTATTACTTGTCCGAGTTGCGGGTGTTTTGAAGTGCATGATGAAGTGGAATTTGATATATCTAAGGGTGTGCGTTACAGGAGCTGGTCATCATGCCAGCAGAAAGATTTCACAAAAGTTGCAGGGGGATTTGTATTCAGAGATGAACGAGGTTCCAGACTGAAGCACAGGATATTTCACAAGCTTAAATTCTATAAGGAAAGATTTGGAGAAGAGCATATGTGTATAGGATGCGGGCGGTGTATTACAAACTGCGTGAGCGGGATAGATATGGTAGATATAATCAATAATAAATTGAAGTGATTAAAGAATGGTCTTGAAAAAAATATTTGGCGCAAAAGATGATAAGATGTTTCCTTTTGGCGCGAAGATTACGGGGATTATGGAACAGACGCCAGATACGCGTTTATACAGGATAAAGTACAGTCTTGGGAAATATATACCCGGGCAGTTTGTTGAGGTGTCTGTATCAGGATTCGGTGAGTCGCCGATCGGGCTTGCATCATATTCAAAGGATTATGTTGAACTGTTGATAAGAACTGTCGGGAATGTGACATCAAAGATAGGGGATCTTGGAAAAGGTGATGTGGTTGGAATTCGGGGACCGTTCGGTAACGGTTTTCCTATGGATGAAATTGAGGGTAAAAAAATTATAGTAATTTCGGGTGGCACAGGAACTGCTCCGATAAGAAGCGTGATTGAGTATGTGCTTGCCAATATGAAAAAATATCGTGGGATTGAAGCATTTTTCGGGTTCAGGTCAGTCGATGATATATTGTTCAAGGATGATGTTGAAAAGTGGAAAGGAAAATTCCCTGTGCATATCACTCTGGACAACGGGTCATCAAAATGGAGCGGGCCTGTCGGACTTATAACAAAGCTGATAGAAGATGTTGGGGTTGATGCGGAAGATACTATTGTGATTACATGCGGTCCGCCGATCATGATAAAATTTGTGATACAGACTCTTGAAAAGATGGGATTCAGGGATAACCAGATATATGTGTCGCTTGAGAGGATGATGCAGTGCGGTATGGGTAAGTGCGGGCACTGTCAGGTAGGAGATAAGTATGTGTGCAAAGACGGTCCTGTGTTTTTGTACAGGGATTCGAAGTTCCTTAAAGATTAAGATTGATTGTTATGGGAAAACCAAAAGTTGCAATATTTTCGCTGACATGCTGTGACGGATGTCAGGTCAGGATACTTGATGTAGATGAAGCTATAATTGATGTGCTTGGCGCAGTAGATATTGTAGCGTTTCCGCTCGGAACTTCGGGGAGTGATATGAAAGGGCCATATGATATAGCTTTTGTAGAGGGGTCTGTTGTCAATAAAGATGATGCT
>DAOVWP010000001.1 GCA_030636615.1 Candidatus Nanohaloarchaea archaeon | reverse complement strand
GATAAGGGGTGGGTGTTAAGATTTTCAACTGATACTTTTGCGGCAGGCACTTATACATTTTCTATAGTCGCCAATTATTTAGGCAGTGAAATATCTGTTACTGAAGATGTAGGCATATCTGATTCTGTTGAATTTTCAATTGTAGACGTTGATAAGACCTGGATATCTAATGATGATACTATTACTGTTTCAATCAAGGCTACAGACCATGGCAACCCTGTAAACATAAATGAAGATATGATATCTGTCCGCATCGGCTCAACTGATGCAAGTATTTCCGATGTATTGCAATCCTCTACAAGTAATGTTTACAATGTCATATTCACAGCGCCGACATTATCTTTTGGAGAATATAATCTTAAAGTATATTTTAATCATGAGGGTCATTCATCATATGATTATGAAAGTATAATTTATGTAATACCTGTTTCAGGCACGATATTTTCAGAAACAGACAGTAAGCATACTGTTGATATAAAATTCAGCTCAGACAATATCAATAAAGCTGTAAAGACCGATAATTATGGTAAATATTCAACATCATTTCCTCCTGACACTTATGACCTAGAAGTCAAAGATGATTTATCTGTGCTTGAGATATATAATGTGGACATAGATAATTTTGATGATGCTATAAAATACCAGCCGCTTCCATTGTCCCGTGTGGATGGTATTTCAGGCAGAGGCATATTCTATTATGCTATTGCATCTGACATAGATTATAATTCTGCCAGACTAAAGATAAAATATGATCCAACCAAGATCAATGATGTTAATTCAATTGAAGCATATGTCTGTAGGGATTGGGACGCAGGAAACAAGCGATGCTTATCTGAATGGGATGTTATCGCTTCAGATATTGACAGCTTGAGAAAAACCGCAACAATTAATAGTGCTGTACTCAATGCTGCATATACTATAGGAAATATCGATTCTTTGATTACTGGAGCAACCATTGAAAAAGAGACATATAACATAAATGAAAACATAAAAATAACCGGTCTCTGCCAGGATAGCGCAAAAGATATAGTGTCTGGCGCAGTACTTGACGCATTCATTGAAGATACATCAATTACAGCATCATCTATATCTGATTCAAAAGGATTGTTCTCTTTCAGTATCAATAATCCAAAAGTTGAGGGAAATTATACGATTATCATAAATACATCAAAAGACCCATATATCTTTTCACAAAAAACAATAAATTTTGAGGTTGTGAAAAGGAAAGAAGTTTCAATCATGAGTCCTGAGACAATTAGAATGTATCCAGGCGAGTCTTCTGAAGCAGAGTTTCTGGTGATAAATACTGGTGAAGCTGATCTGTCAAATCTTTCTATATCCCTGAATGAGATTCCACCAAATTATTATCAGATGATCTATCCGGAGATGATTGATATTTTGAAAAAATCTTCAGAGATTTCAGTATTGATATATTTTGATATACCACATAATGCATCAGAAGAGATGTTCAGTTCATCATTTGAATTGTCAGGTCCGCTTTATTTTAAAAAGCAGGATTTTGTCATAAATATACTTGCGCCAAAAAATGATAGTGCGTATATGTCATCTGATTTATCAACATTATCAGATCCTTCAAATGAGTCAACTGTTTTTGATAAGCTCTTATCAATTGATATGCCTACAGGAAATTCAATATCGTTTATCGCTTCAGGTGAGGTTATACCTGCAGTACTGTTTGCAATATTAAGCTTTTCAACTGCATTTTTATTTAGGAGACGCAAATTGGCGAATGCATATGATGCTGATTTAAGAAAAAGCAACAGGCTGCTCATATTTGATATAAAGAGACATATACTTAAACTTAATACAAAAAAACCAGATATGGTTGTTGATGTTTCAAAGACGAAAATAAAAAAAGTCAGGAAAAACATTCTATTCTCAAATAAGACCCTGACAAAATTTGAAAATGCTATGATTTCTTCAAATCCTTCAGGTAAGGCAATAAACATAGGTGATATGATGGCTGATTTTTCAAAAGTGAAATTAAAATCAAAAGTCCAATCAAAAGCGGACATGAAATCAAAATCAAAAAAATCCGATAAGAAGGTGTTGTAAAATTGAATGGAAAAAACATTATATTTTTTTGTTGATAGTACTAGTTATTTTATTGCCATCAATCTATTCACTTCAGCAGAATTTTATAGTTAATGGTAATTTTACTTCTGGTAGTTCTGTCGGTTGGACCTATTCTGAAGATGATCTTAGTGATATTGCAGAATCAAATTTTAGTATCTCTGGCGGAAAGGATGACCCAGGTGTGTGGATTTTTGAAGTCAATGATAGCCTGGATGATACAGGGTATAGCGTCTCAGGAAATCTCACCAATGATGGTAGTACTTGGTCAAATCCAGGGACTATTACTTCTGCAACTGCATTATTCTCATATAAGCAGACTTGGGATCTTGCAGCTCCAACAGCAAATATTATAAAAGTATTTCTGATAAAACCAGACAGTTCTGAAGTCCAGCTTTTTTCGCGTTCATCAACTGCAGATGATGCTGTATATACTTCAGAGTCTATTGGTATTGGTATAAATAATTTTTCTTCGACTGGCACATACAAAATAAAACTGTATAATTCTGTTGAGACTTCAATATCTGATATTCCTATGATCAGAAATTTTTGGGATGAGATTGATCTTGTATTGATTTATGATGATGAAGTAGCTCCGCAATTGACAGTTCAGTCGCCTTTAAACAAATCTTATGATATTGATTCTGTCTGGGCAAACCTAACGCTTGATGAAGAGGGTGAATGGTGCGGCTATTCGCTTGACGGTGCAGCTAATGTAACTATGTCAAATACAACCGGCAACTGGAACAGCCTTGTTGAGGGCTTATCTGAGTCAAGTCATAACATCATATTTTCGTGTAATGACACTTCAGGCAATATGAACGAATCAGAAGTCACAGTATATTTTACCGTCGATACGGAGTATCCTGAATATTCTTTAAATCAGACAAATTCTACTGAAGCCGGAACAGATGTGCTGTTCAGTCTTTACTGGACAGATTATGCTCTTGCAGGTTATATATTTTCTTTTGATAATGGCAACGAAACATTTGAAAATGATACTTATGTCAGTATGATCGGAACAGGTAATTGGTCAAATGTCAGCAAGCAGATCAACTCAACTGTAGACTCTATTATAAGCTGGCTGGTATATGCTAACGATACTGCAGGAAACATGAATGTATCTGAAATATATAGTTTCAGTACAGTTGATACAATACCCCCGGAAATCACAATCCAATTCCCATTGAACAAGTCATATAATTCAACTTCTGTCTGGGCAAACCTGACACTTAATGAAAACGGTTCATGGTGCGGCTACTCTCTTGACGGCGCAGCAAATATCACAATGTCAAACACATCTGCGACCGACTGGTACAGCCTTATAGAAGGCCTCCCTGAGTTATCTCATTACATCATATATTCCTGCAACGATAGTTCAGGCAATATGAACGAATCTGAAGTGACTGTATATTTTACAGTTGATACAGTGCTTCCTGTATTATATCTTTATTCGCCAGAGAACATTACATATTTTAACAAACAACTTGACCTTAATGTCAGCGCCGAGGAGTCTATTGATACTTGGCAATATAGCCTTAATGGAAATTCAAACGTGACCTTTGACCCCAACACAACAATAACAGCAACAGAAGGCTTTAATAATATAACTATATATGCAAATGATACTGCCGGAAATCTCAACAGTACTGTTGTTTATTTTACATTTAATACAACGCTTGAAGTTGAACTTATAGAACCAAGTACAGTTTTTACTACAAATATAATACGGAATACGCAATTTATCGTAAATGCGACAGTCATATGCGCAGAAGGTAATTGCGGCAATGTGTTTGCGACAGTGCGCTATAATAAGACATCATCAGATCCGGACACAGCAATAGATATAACATATGGTGCTGAACCGTTCTTCATTGATGAAGCATCACCACTATCTACAAAATCCTGTGTAACAAATCCATTATCTGAAAATGAATATTGCAATATTTCCTGGATAGTGAATGCTACTGATCCTGATTTCAATCTATGGAAACTGGATGTCAATTTCAGCTCAGACTCCGGCTGGACCACTTTGAACACTACATTATCATCAGAAATTTCAGTAGTGCCTTGTGTTGTGGATCTTACAGTCAATTGGGAATATATAAATTTCTCAAATCCTCTAATGCCTAATACTTATGAAAATCCTGCATTGGGCAATAATGATGATCTTTATAATATAACAATAAATGATGGTAGCTGCGATACGGATCTATATATAAAAGGAACAGATATGGAAGGATATAAGACGAAGCATATTCTTAGTGTAGGAAATTTTACATGGAGCAACAGTTCAAATTTATATACTACTTCATATAATCTGACAAAGACATATATGCCTTTAAAGTTTAATGTGTCATCATTGACAAATATAACTATGTGGTACTGGATCAATATACCACCAATATTTGCTGATAATTATAATGGAACTATATATATACAGGGTGTTGTAAATGGAAGTCAGCAACCATAAGATCATATTGATTGCAATATTGACTGCATGTATTTTATCACAACCGGTAGATGCATTCAATCTTGGCACTCTACAGAAATCTGCAAGTCAAAATGTTACCCCTGGGGATACAATTAAATTTAATCTTTTATTCTGGAATACTGATGGTTCAGGTTATGATGTTAAATTGAAAAACATTGATGTACCCAAAGATTGGGATGTCATTTTAGACCCCCCTGAGTTTTATCTTGATGATATGTATTCCGGGAATATTGAACATATATACATCCCACGTCTTAAAAAGACAGTAAGCGCGGCTATGGTAAATGTCTATGTATCTGTTCCAAAATATGAAAAACAAGGTCACCATATTATTGTCTTGAAAGCCATTGCCGGCGGAAACGATGCAATATCCGGTTTTTCCCTAAGGCAGGAACGCCTGTTCTTTTTTGATGTCTATGTGACAAAAGATTTATATCCGGATATACCTAATGAAGATATAGGGCCTAAAACAGTTTCTGTTGATATAAGCCCTATAGTCACACATCACGAAAGCGGCACACAATCTGCAGAAACAGTACAACCAACCCGGATGGATCAATATATAAAAATGGCTATAATCTTGTTTGTTTTTATATTTATTCTGGTGATTGCATGGGGGATATATAAGTATGATTAATAGAAAATACCTCCTTACCTTCTTAATCAGCATTATTAGTCTTTTTATTATGATTCTAGTTCTGTCTTCTACTACAGATTCATTAATCACAGGGAACGCAATATTTAGTGAGATTGGTGTATCTATAAATTCTATTGATGATGGCAGGATTATCTACTTTAAGTATCCTTCTAGGATTAAACAGTATTCAAAGATGGAGATAGATGTCGAATTCTTGAATCCGGGAAGCACTTCATACACAAAAGAGTCATTGCTGTTGATTGGTGCTTATGATGAGAATACGACTGTGCTTGCAAATCGCACTGGATTGATAAAGTTTATGAACCCAGGTGAGCGAAATTATGATAAGTTTAGATATACTCCGTTAAATTATGGTTTTTATTGGATGCACCTGATTATTTCATATGCAGATAAGACTGCTGATGCGTGGGGAACATTCTATGTGGATCCATATTATGCTATAGTTATACCGTCTGGTGGTTCTGGCGGAACTGGTGACTCTAGTGGTACTGGAGGGACCGGCAGTTCTGGTGGATCTGGCGTGATTGATGGTTCAGGATCAGGCTATGTTGATCATTACCCATATACATCATTTGATTCAGATATACTTGACTCTGGCAGGATATTGGTTACACTTTCACATCCGGATAAGATCTATGTTCAACCAGGACAATCATCTGTTGTTTATGTTATAGTCAATAATATTGGCACAATGACACTTAGAAGAATGATGCTTTTACCAAGTATTATTGGGGATATTAAGATAGATGCGCAACCAAAAAATATCCAGACATTAAAAGGGAACCAATCTGCTATATTTATGATAAACCTTGATGTACCATACGATATTGACAATCGTACATATCCAATGGATTTTGAGATTCTTTTTGATAAAGGCAACAGAACCGGGCACATTGATGTTGCTGTAGGGCCTTTACCTCCTGGTGAGGATCTTATGAACACTATATTGAATTATATGTATATCATAACACGATTAAAAAGTGAAAGTGATAAACTCTATATTGATGGCGAAAATACAACTGTTCTTGATCAGCATATATCTCTTGCTGATTCAGACCTTAATATCGCAAAAAACTATTATTATGAAGGAGATTATGATAATGTACGAGTGTATCTTAAGGAAACAAGAGAGCATATGGAAGAAGCCGCCCTTGAACTTGCCAATTTAAGAACCTCTCGTACGCTTATTGTGTTTTCCCCTGCAATCTGGCTTTTTATATTACTTGCAATCATAATCGTAATGGCAATAGGTGAAATGTATATATATAAACGCAAAAAGAAAAAAGAGATCAGAGTCGAAGAGAATCCTGTTTAGTATGGTAAAGTAGTACAAAATATAACCGAAACACATATATATAGCCCTCAGACAAAATAGAACTATAATATTAAGAGTGATTGATATGAATAAAAAATATATAATATCTCTTACATTGGCAATAATTATTTTTGCATTAATAAATGGCCCAGCTACATTTGCAGCAGATACAACAGATACAGTGACTGTAACAATAAATATCTCTTCAGTTGGAACAATCGTTGTAAATCCAACTTCTGTTTCATGGACTGAGGTAAATCCAGGCGCAGATACTAGTAAAACAAATGTAATAATAAAAAACAAAGGTTCAGCAAATGTAAGTAATGTATATATAACTTCAAGTGCAATCACTGACGAAGCAACAAACCCTCTCCCTACAGCAAATACAAGTAAATATTCCGCTCCAGGCCTCGTTTTAGTCAGAAATTCAACAGAAACAGATTATTACCATGTTGGTCGTTTTGAATGGAACCTTTCAGCAGTCCTTAGTGAAGAGACTTTAGATCTTGAATCAGGAACAACTAATTTTTCTCATGGCTGGTACAGAAATGCCTCAGGGAATGAGTATATCTGGAAAGTTGAAAACGGTACGGATGGAAAATGCAATGATACAGGTACTATATTCATAATATCGGAGATTCCTGAAAATGACACAGATATGAGCCGTGATCATACAGCAGATCCATCTGATTGTGGGGCTATTACAGTTGGTACTACATGGGGAACATTTGCATGTGTTGATGGTCCGCTTACCGGACACTGTGTAGCAACATCAGTCAATTGTGATAGGATCTACATATATAAAAACGATTATTCAACAACATTCCCTGCATGCACTAATAGAGACTATTTAAGAGCTGCTAATTTAATACCGGGATCAGAATTTTCAATAAGCATATTCGCATCAATACCTTACGGAATGCCTGCAGGAAACACTACAACAGGAACTCTGACAATTAGTGGAACATATTAAAAATAAGATTAGGAATCGGAAAACTCCGATTCTCTTTTTTATATTTTTAAAATTTTTCTTCTTTTTTTTTAACAATATCATATATTCTAAAAACTTATTAAATTTTTCAAAGAATAAATTCTTATGCTTAAGAAAAAAAGCTCTAACAACCACAATCCGCACACTCAGCTTTACAAGAACTGGATAACATTAGTTTCTGCAAACCATATCAAAAATATTTTGAATTTTTATCCTACACATAACATAAAATGCTTTAAGCAATTCTTCACAGACATATCAGATGGAATGCTCTGCCCCTATCCCCCAAATCAACAGAATATACTTTCTTTTGAGCCGGATAATTTTAAAAACTCTGTATTGAACAGAATCTACGGACAGATAACTCACGAAAGTGACATTCTGCCAGAGAAGCTGATATGCCCTGATTTTTTAAATGTTTCACAAGCATACGACAGCATAAACATCTATGAGATGAAAGCAAAAATGCAGACTGAAGGAAAGGACATACCACCAATCAGCATGAATTTTGGACAGGTAATAAAATATATGACACAGGCCAATAAATGGGCATCTGACCTAAATATAAACTCTGATCTGATGATAATATGCTACCTATACACACTGGATACAGAAATCAGGAATATAAACAGCATACCGGAAGTTGCAAAGCATCTTCATATTAAAGATATAGTGCTCATACCTTATGAGTATATAAAAGAATACAATCTGAATTTCGCAAAAAAAGTAGAAGAATTCAAACTGGACATAGAAAAGATAGAATTGGGAGATACAGCAGAGATAAACAGACTGGAAAATAAAATAAAAAAGAATACAAAAAACAATAGTGCATTTTTCACAATGAGCAGCAAAGAGATATACGATATCATAAACCAGAAAGGGCCTAATACATTCCAGACAACATTAAAAACGCCTGCTGAAGTCATCGAAGGATACAAGACTAGTCTTAAAACACCGGAACAGGATATAAGAATTACTTGTATAGAAAACGGAAAAAGATTAGATACGTTTTTCAAAGAGATAACAGGAAGCTTTACAGATCTCGAAAATATTTATATAAACAACGGGCTGTTGGAACATCTTAACTCTGCAGACTATAAAACAGGAAAAAATACATATTCAACTAAAAAAACACTTGATATTTATTGAAATTATATAAAACATACTCTTATAATTCTCAATGTACTCTGCAACTAATAAATAGCTTGCATACAAATTAAGCTTTATGTATTTATCCAGAAAGGGTGTAATTTTTACAATAGATGCTTTGCTTGCTTTTATGATAATCCTCTCCCTCTATATACTTACTATAAATATTGATACAACTCCATTGGTTCTCTCTTCAAACTATGAAGAACTCCACTATCAGGCGGAAGACGCGGCCCAGCTTCTTTCCCTTTCTAAAGGTACACAACTTCCAGAATCGACAAAACAGGAAATACTCAGCTCAACAAACATAACTGCGCAAAACCTTGATGAATCACTTTTGGATATAATCGGGCGGCTTTGGGCAGAAGGACATTCAACTCTTGCCGAAAATGTAACTTACGGCTACCTCTCATCAGTATTTCCGCAAGATATCAACTTTGAGTTTTCAATTACATCTGAGGATATAACATATCTGATTGCTTCAAGAGGAGATCTGGACTTGTCCGAACATGTGACATCTGCATCAAGGATTGTCTCAGGATACAAGACAAACACAACAGGAAGAGGATATGTCGCAAGGCTTAATATTGAAAGCATCCACTCCCAGCTTTTCACAGATTACATATACTTTGGAGGTTATGTAGGTGAGGGTAATATCACTTCATATATCGATCTCCCCCAGGACTTCGACTCACTCATCAACATTACAATGGAACTAAATGTTTATGAGAACTTCAGATTATCACTTAATGATCAGCCTGCAGGCATATATTATAATGGATCAATGGGTGGGGGGTATATGAGATCAGACAAATGGACCCTAAACAATTCATATTACAACTACATTCAACCCGGAAGAAACAACATTTCAATCAATTTTATTTCCGATAATTTCGGCTATATTGCAGGAGGATACATCGCACTCACCTATAATGTATCGAATATTGCCCTTGCAGATACCTCAGCCAACAATACAGTATCAGATGTACTATATCTCCCAGGGATAACCGGCTTGATAAATCTGTATGACTCATTCTATATTCCTGGTAATCTGACAGAGCTAAACATATCATTATCAATCCTCAACAACTACACACTCTATGTAAAGATTGCTGATCAGGAGGTATATTCAACAAATAATACAGGCATTCATATAATTGATAATTCCACAATTTCACAGTTTTTTGAAAGCTACAATACAAACCTTAGTCTAAAGACAATTCCTATAAGGATAGGTATGAGGAATGTCACAGGACTCTCTCAGGGAAGTGATGTGGTTCTTGTTACTGATGTCTCAGGCAGTATGGGTTTCAATTGGCCATGGAGCACAGATGATGACGACAATGGTACTGATCGTATGAGCCTTGCTATCAAGCTGGACAAGAATTTTGTGAATACTATACTTGGTAATGATGGTCAGATGGTCGGACTTGTATCTTATGAGTCATCAACTGACAGTGTTATATCTCTTACAGATGATCAGACAACTCTTGATAATGAAATAGACGGCTATAATGCTAGTGGAGGGACATGTATCTGTTGCGGTATCAACTCAGCAGGAAATTTACTGACTCCAGATATTACTTATGATAGACTTATCACTGCGGGAGACACATGGAACTATACAAATATTGCTCCTGCGCCGGACGGGCTTGATTACAATTGGTCAGATTATAATTACTCCCTTGAATCTATGTGGAGTACAGGCAACGCAGTTCTCGGCACAGACAACATAAGTGGAATTCTGATTAATACAATAATTGATCCTTCATCAAATCCAAACGAAAGCTACATGGATCTATGGGATGGTTATATGGAAACTCCACAGTTCAACGGAACTACTTTCTTCTGCGGTTTTAACTCAACCGACAATACACCTGAACTATCAGGAAGCAATGATGGTTGGGATTGGTGGAGAGATTATGTGGGTGACTCCACATCAGATCATTCAAGGTTCGGCGATCCTGAAGGCATAACAGACTATGATACAAATACTGGCTCAGGTGTCTATAGGTATGATGGTCTGTCTGACAGGACACAGCTTGAAGTGATTATAGGAGATGACGGCAACAGTCCGGATAATGTGATTGACAGCGCTGCTTTTGGCGTAGAATTCTACATACCTCAATATGCGATAGACATAATCAACAATAATGGGTCAGCCAATTATTCATTCTTATGGTACGCCGATGATCTTGATGATGATCTGGAAGAAGGCGCATGGATAAAAGCAAGATTTGGAAACAGTACCGACATGAACTGGCTCGGCTCAGACTTAGACCATGGAGCTGATGCAATTTTTGAAGACAGTTCAAATGAGGTATGGGCATTAGTAGACGAACATAAGAAGGGGTGGGATGGTTATTATTACGGAACTTTTTCAGAAAACATCTCTGAATACATAAACGGATCAGGCTGGTACTACATAGACTTCGGCGCAAAAGTAGATTGGGCAGATTCAGATTCAAACGGCAAAGGTTCAAACGAAGGTCTTGGCGCGTATTTCAGAAACATTTCTTTTGTCGTTTCAAATGCAACAGACTACTTTGTTGCAGATCTATGGGAAAAAAACTGCTCTCCTTCATCTTCTTCAGAATGCGTAACTTTCAGCGCTCTCAACTATACTGCCAACACATTCGGACTTAGCGGGGCGCAGGATGGCTGGGATTGGGCAGACAACCCATTCACAGACTACAATAACATGCCTGAAAGCTTTACAATACATGGTGACCCTAATGGCGCATCAGATCAGATTACGGCCGGGTCGATCAGCGTAAAGATTGGCGGATTTGACACAGGATACAGTGAATATATTGCCAGTGGAGCATGGGGAATTGATTTCAACATAACAACTCAACAGTATGACATGATCAGCTCAGGCGCTGAACTCCATATAGGATTCGACTGGACTGTTGATGATGAGGACAATGATCTTGAAGAGTTTGCATGGATAAAAGCCAGGATTGATTATAATTCCACTTCAAATTATCTTGGAAGAAACCTTGACAACATGTCTGATGAGACAAATGAGGTCTGGGCATCTTCGACAAGTCCATCATCCGGTTTCGCTCCTGATCCAAATAGTGGCCATTTCAGTCAGGACATTACAGAATATGTTGCAGGATCAGGCAAATACTATCTCAGTCTTGGTGGCATAGTAGATTGGGTAAACAGGAGCGGGACAAAGAGCGATAATGAAGGTATAGAAATCCTATTTGATAACATCTGTCTCAAGCTTGTCAACTCAAGCGGAACAGATACCTATTACTTCAGGAAGCATTTCAATATAACCAACATGACTGAGATGAAACTTCTTTTGAACCTTCTTGCTGATGGTTATGCAAATGTATACATAAATGGTAATCTTGTTCATGAACAATCACACGATGATACACCAGCAAAGTACTGGAACAGCGAAGAGATTGTGATTAGAACATCAAATCTTGTTATTGGTGATAATGTAATTGCAGTAGAACTTGTAAATCCAAATGTCTCAGCCAAGTTTGATCTTGAGCTGATACTTACAGATCTAAGGAACAAGTTTATAATAGTCATGAGCGATGGCGCAGCTACTACATCCTGCGCCGCGCAGAGTACAGGCAGCAGTTCTGTCGATGCGATAAAAGCGGCATGCGATCTGCACAGAGACTATGGTGTTATTATACATGCTATTGGTTTCGGAAGTGAATCTGATGCTTTTACTATGAGAGGAATAGCGGATTGCGGAAGAGGAGATTACTATTTAAGCAATGATGCCCAACAGCTTATACTGATATATGAAAGTATTGCCAACGCGCTTGTGCGATATGATTCTCAGGTTGCCACGCTCACAGGTGATTTCAGCAACATTATTCTTTATCCGATATCAAACATATCTTACTCATACATACAGGAATCATCTGAAAATTATGGTAACATCACACTTGATATGGAATCAGGATTATTCAGTTCTTTTTCAGGAGATGATATAGATATGCCTTTTAAAAGAGGACAACTTATGGTGCCCAACAACACTCATGTTTCTCAGGCAAAAGTTATATCCTACTCTTCAGAATGGTGGACTGATGAGATTAATATCTCTTCAGACATTACATCAAACGGCTCAGTAATATATTCACTATATGATTACAATTCACTTTACCAGTCTCTTGGTGATCCGTTCATAATAGACATACCTTTGCAGTATATTTCTTCCGGAAAATACAATTATGTAAATGTCAGGACAGGACTGGATCCAAACAATCCAAAAGGAGGATCGCCTGATAACAAGATAATCTACAAGCTGAAAGTAAGATCTTATGTTGATTATGGTGAAGTGTTCACAGAATCCGAGGGGTGTATCTGGGAAGTAGAATTTTATGATGCAACCACAACAAACATAACTGTTCCGTCAGACTATTCAGGATCAGACCTATGCTACTATACCAACTCAAGCCAGACACTGACAACTGATGATGCCTATATTGATGCGGCATACAGGCTTTTTGAAACGCTTGACAACAATATGGACCATCGTCTTGATGTTGTGCTTATTTCAGACAATATAAACTTCAGACCTTCATTCATCTCAGACATACCTTGGCTATGGGGTCCGATTGTCACTACATTATCAATAGGTGATTAAGATAAGAAGAAAAGGTGTAATATATACTCTGTTCGCGCTTTTTGTTATTGCAACCTTTGCGCCGATTATATTTTATGTAAATACTGAAAACCAGCGAACTTCTGATGAGATGATCTCAAAGCTCAGGAGCGATGAACTATATTTCTTTATGGCAGACCTGAGAAAAGATATCGAACGATCTATTATCATATCAACGAAAAGAGCAATAATTGCAACAACAAGTCAGACAATCACAGATGGTAAATGTGTGGACAATGTTTCAGCAGTATTTTTAGAGACTATTTTTAACGGCACAATAAACGGAACGCCTTCACATATTCTCAATGGCTCAACCCTTGACGACTGGATACAGAATGTAGTATTCATGAGCAGCGATATAGGTATAGACTGCACAGTAGACATACATTCCATATCATTTAACACATCGTCATCACCATTTACCCTGAACATAACAAGCAGTGTTAATTTCATAGCTTCAGATCCAAGTGTTGAAATAACATTCAATAAATCATATATTATCAGCCAGCTGCTCCGGATAGATCTGTTTGAAGATCCCTATCTCTCTGTTTACAGCAACAGCTATATCATACGCAAATTCAATATCTGCAACCATACAGAACGGCTTGGTTTCATTGACTCAGGCATCAGTGAAAGTTTCTCTGAGCCATTTATCAGCGGATATGTGACTACAGATATAAATAGTCCTGATGCAGGAAACAAAATATTTGTCTCAGCAAACAAGGACGGTCTTGACACAACTGATCTCAACTCATTCAGAGGCCTTGTGTTTGAAGAGAACATCAATACTACTGATCTGAGTGTTCCTGTAATAGAAATAGTTGCAGGCGCGCTTGCTTCTGCGCAGGATAATGATTATTTTGTGATGATCAACTCGTCAGGTAGTGTATGGTTCAACAATATCTTATCTGAAATAGAATCCGGCTGCTATTTTGAAGACCTTGATGCCCCATCATTTTTTGACCGGTTTGAATGCTCATCTGCTATGAGTCCGGATTATAATGTAACATCTTATGGCCTTGCAACCTTTGTGGATCTGAGATCACTTCCGCAGTCAATGAGACTCAACAACACTGCAATTGATTATCTTTACTTTTCAGGATATTCAGGCAGTATTAACCGCCTTATGGGTGTAAGTAATGAACTGTCATGGTTCATGCTGGATAATGATCATATAACTTCAATGGGTGCTCAATCCCTCATATATTGATAATTGGATGATAGAACGATAGTGATGCATTATGAAGAAATTATTGAAAGACTACAGTCAGAAAAAGCCGCAGAATAAGTATATATTGATGATAGGTATGACTTCCCTTGTTGTCGTATCAGTTATGGTGGGCGCGATTTTCTACGGGGAAATATACTCTCCACAGAATGCAGACACCAAACAGATAATTAAAGAAGGCGAACTCTCTTTCGAGGAGAAAAATATTCTTCTTGGCAAATATTCGGTTTTCATAGAACTTCCGCCAGATTCAGATTTTCAGGAAGAGTATAAGACAGTTCTTGAAGATTTCGAGCCATTGGAGTCTAATAAAGGAAATGTAAGTTTTGTTTTTGTTGAAGAGATGAACGATTCTTCTTCAGCAGGTACAATAATCCTTAGAGGAAAATATAATACAACCGAGTTGTCATATTTTAACAGGGATGTTATTGGAACATTCATATGCGATAATCTTCATCCGACAGTAAGGGATAATTATGATTATTGCCGTATAAAAGAGATTTTCTCATCAGGCGCAGATGAACTGGATAAGGAATTAAGTGAGGATGAGATCATTGCTATCCTTTCCCAGACCGAGCAGGTTATATCAAGAGATGAGATAAGCTATTCAGAGGAAAGAGTTCTCTTGAACAACAACCGTGTTGTTCTTGAAGTGCATGCTCCATATTCATCCAAGATCTTCCAGGATCTCATAGGAGACATAACTCAGAGATTTCCCACTCTTGAAGGATATAATTATGTATATCTCATAGAAGAAAAAGGATTAGACGACACTAAAGTGATTCTTGTATCAAGATACGACGAGACAGAAATGGAAGAATACGACAGTGAACTGATAATTGAATATATCTGTGATCATATCCCTATCTCAGTATCCAACAAATATGATATCTGTGAAAACAATGCCTAATCCCAAATGACTCTCGCGGTTTTAGCAGTATCATATCCAAATCTCAATATCCCTAGATATGATCTCTATGAAAACAAATGCCTAAACCTAAGCTGCCCCAAGGAGTTGAAACAGTACATATTTTATAGCAAGATATATCCCTATAGCAATAACAGAGAATAGAGGTGAATATTTAACAGCGTCTTTGATATTGCCTGTTTTGATCTGAGACACTATCATACCTCCAAAGATTGTGGTTATAAGTATGCACCATATAGAAAACATATCAAAAAACGCCGGTGAAATGCTTGTTTCACCAAATTCTAAAGCAGACATAAGACCACCACCTGCACTTGCTCCTTCAAATGCAGAGGAGTCAACACCACTCCACATACTACTCATTTTAACTATAAGATAGTTTGATATGGCAAACATTGCAGGAGATGCAAGCACACCTGCTATAAATATGAACATGATCATCATCTGCACAGATGTAGCGATTTCCTTAAGAAGTATCTTTGTGCTGCGTATATCTGACGCGCTCTCATCAAGCAGAACTGCAATATTTCCACCGCTTTTTAATCCCTCAGCTAACATTTTCATAGTCCTCTTGAAACTGAACGATTTCACTCTATTTGTAAGCTGCAGTAATGCATGACCTATATCCGTTCCGCTGTATATCTTCATTGCAGTTTTTCTGACATCTACTGATAATTCACCGAACTCATCTCTTGCAGCGAAAAACAACGCCTTGTCAATTGTCTGACCAGATCTTATATTTGACGCGACAAGTACAAGCAGATCCGGCAGCACTTCTTCCATATTCTTTTTTTATGTTCTGAAAGTATTGTAAGAAGAATATATGGTACAAAAACACTAACACCTAAAGCAAGAATAATATAGACCAAAATAAGTTTCACGCCAATACCGAAAAAGAGAGTAATAATTAATAATAGTAATAACTCAATTGCAATACAGGCTTTCATGACATTTGCGAAATAGTTATGGATTGGTGTATAAATCCCAGCATAATCCGCTTCAATCTCTATCTTCTTCCTGTACTTTTCCGGCAGAAGGTCATAGATTATCTTCGGATAATTCTTCTTCTCAGTTGTCCTGCTGCTAACTCCCTGTTTCAGATCTTCTATCTTTTTGAGGAGTTTTTTGTTATCAATCATATTCTCACCATAGGTCTTCTTGACTTCACAACATTCAGGAAGAATAGCTGAAACACTGCAAGGAAAAATAACATGATATACATTCCCCACTCAGGGATGTTAAGTCCTGTAAAACTTGACAGAAGCATAAGGAATGTAAGCCCGAGCGATGGAGCGATTACAGCAGTCATCATATACATAAGTGTCCATGGATTGAGTTCCTGTCCATATTGTTTTATCGCTATAAGCTGTCTTTGTGTTATGTTCTCTACTGTTGACTCAAGCGTGATACTTATATCTGTACCGGTTTTTATAGCATTCAATATCTGCCAGAACGCACGTCTGTAATTTTTTGAAGGAGATAGTGAGATACTCTCTTCAATTGCTTTAATTTCAGACTTACCGCTGTTTATCTCTTTTATTATATCTCTTATCTCATCAGACAACTCATCATAATCTGTGGATATAGCAACTATTGCCTGATATAAAGGTATTCCTGACTTAAGCTCTATCAGAAGATGCCTGAGCGCAAATGGCAGGTTCTTATCAATAAGTTTTGCCTTCTTGTTGACCTTGACTTTTGGCCCATATAGGAGACTGTAAAAGATAAATCCTGTTATGATCGGTCCGATAAGAAGTCCCATACCTATAATCTTAATATTTTTTGTAAATACTCCCAAAATCACCATACACATTAAAAACATGAGACCCATATTAAAGCTCTTGTAACAGGTTTCCGCAAGAAAATCAGTAAGCTTAGTATCTATGCGTGCCCGTAGAAGGTCTATTTTGACTGATGAGAAATATGGCTCAATCGATTCTGCAAAAACCTTGAATCTGGAGGGTATCTTCATCTTTCTTTTCATCTTATCTATAACTCCCACCCCTCCCTTTTTCAATATTGCGACTAAACAACTGGCAACTTCAGGATAATTTATATCAACTCATCAGGTAATTTATTTCTTCTGGCAAAACTGGCAATTCTTTTTGGATCTCTGTAATATTCCGCAAATATCTTGCCAACTGGATCTACATCAAAAACCTCATGCTTAAGCATCCAGTTGAGTATAATTTCCTTTTCTTTAAGATCATCTTCAATCTCTGTATCACTCATCCCTGTATAATGGCTCAACTCTCTCATAATCCTTACAAGTCTTCCCACTTTATCGAAAGTATCCTCTCTTGGATTCCATTTATAGATGACATTTACTTTATTTTTCCCAATAGCTTCCATAGGTATTATTTCAGCAAATTCCATAGTCCTTCGTACTCCAAGCCGCCTGTGTCTGTACTGCACAATTATGACATGCAGCGCGCTGACCTGAGGTTCAGGAAGATTGATTGGAGGATTGGTTATTCTTGTATATGCCTGCTCTGCGCGATCGGCATGAAATGTTGCATAAGCTGAGTGACCGGTCCTGATTGCCTCAAACATTACTTCTGCTTCATTTTCTCTTCTGATCTCACCGACAATGATCCTGTCTGGACGCATACGCATTGCATTAGCAAGAAGATCTATCATCTGCACTCCACCTTTTCCTTCAGGATTTGGCTGTCTTGATGAAAGTGGTACCCAATGCATAAACTTTGGCAGCTTGATCTCACGCGTATCCTCTATGGATACGATTCTCTGGTTTGGCGGGACAAAAGGTATTATTGAATTAAGCGTTGATGTCTTGCCTGATGCAGTACCGCCGACTACAAGTATGTTTAACTCGTACTGCATGCATAACCACAACAGAGCGGCAATCTCGACAGACATAGTCTTTACCTTTGGATCTATCATTTTCACAATAGTCCATGGATCTCTTGAAAACCTCCTTATCGTCATAGTGTTTCCGAAAGAAGATATTGGAAACATCGTAGCATTTACCCGATCTCCTGTTGACAGGTGTGCATCCATCAGAGGATTCAGGTTTGTAATCTCCCTACCGACCTTCCTACCTATAGAACTCGTCAGATTATATATTGACTCTTCTGTATCGAATATGATAGAAGTCTTCATCCACCCTTGCTTTTTGTGAAATATCCAGACCGGTTCATTGCATCTGTTGATGACAATCTCTTCTATTTGTGAATCTGTAAGAAGAAGTTCAATATCACCAAGACCAAGCATCTGGTGTATAAGTTTTCCCACAAGCACTTTTCGGTCATTCTCACTTAGGAACGGAAGATCTTCCTTGAGTATCTCATCAGATTTTTCCATAAACCTTTTCTTGACTTCACTTAAGGCTTTTGGATCAACAAACTCATTCTCACTCAACTGCACGATTGATATGACTTTTTCCCTCACATCTTTAAGGATTGATTGTGTTGCTTCCTGTAATTCTGGTTTTACAAGTTTATAGAACGGGACATAATCATTTTTATTTTTTATTATGAGGACCTGTGCTTTTACACCATCTGCGCAGAGATCATATTTATCAACTATCTTCTGATCATCATTTTTTGTCTTTACCACTTTTTTCTTATGTATTATCTTCTCATTTTTAACTTCTGTTACAGTATTCTTATTATCTTTTTTTGCTTTCAGTGGTTTTGTTATCTTCTCTGTCACTTCTTTTTTTATTTTTGTTGCAGTATCCTTATTATCTTCTTTTGTTGTTTTTATTGCTGTTGCTTTTTTAAGGGATTCTTCAAGCTTTACTACATTTTTACTTAATTTATTTTCAGCAGGTAGACTTGGATGTATTTTTTTTTGATTTTTGGTTATAATATCTTTTGTTTTCTTCTTTCCAACTTTCCCCGCCTTGCTTGTTTTGTTTAGTCCCATATCTATCTGAATGTAATTTTATACAAGAAGTATATATATAGTATCTATTGTTAAAAATACTCTATATATTTAGGCTCTCATACCTGAAAGATCTTCTTTACAATTTCCTGGAATTTCTCAAACTTTATTTTCAAAAGGAAACTATTGTCTTTGAGTGCCTTGTGTTTTTCTTCGACCGTTTTTATTCTCTCATGTAGTTTATCAGTATCTTTTTCTTTCTCTATTACCTTTGAGATCTTCTTGATGAACTCCACATCTTCTTTCAGTCTGTTTTTCTCATTATTGAGAGCAACAATCTTGTCATGACTTTCATCAATTATCTTAAGTTTCTCTGTGATAGTATCTATAATATCTTTTGATGTGCTCTTCAACACTTTTTCTTTACTGCTGATCTCAACTTCTTTTTTCTCAAGATTCTCTTCTTTTTTCAATAATATTTTTTCTTCTTCCTTGATCTTTAAGATACTGGCTTCAAGTTCTTTTTTATTTTTTGAAAATGATGCAAGATCTTTTTCAATATCTTCAATCTTACTTATATCCTTGTTAAGTATTTTTTCAAAACTATTGATATTTTCCTTGTTGAGATTTATTGTCTGCTCATAAGAATTAAGTTCATTATCTACCTTATCAATATCTTCAGAGACTTTTGATGAGATTTTATTGATATTATCCTGTTGACTTTTCATATTCTTGGCATTCAGACCCATTACAACGTTCCCGCCAGCCTCATATTTCATAGTGATAAGTTTTTCTTTTGACAGCACTGTTGCCCATGACTCAATCTTGTTTGAAGGTATCTGCAGAACCCTTGATGCTTCTGCAATACTAAGCCCGTCTTTTTCAACGATAAGATCTAAGAGACTATCAACTCCTGTCTTGATTATCATTTCTCTTAATTCTTCACTAATGCCCATCACCTATAACATCTATTTTGATAATGGTATTTAAATAATAACAATATAACACATCATATAACATTATACCACACCAATATACTCTATTTATATCTGATTAGTTAAATTAATAGAATATATGATATATTTTTCCAATATTTATTTAAAACAAAACATCCGCCATGGACAGGTCTCCATTGAGTTTGTACTTATAGTCCTTATAGCAATCCTTCTTCTTCTCCCAGTCTATATTATTATCTCAGACCAGACAACTAATCTTACAGAGACCAACCGAAACATCCAGGTATCAAATTCACTCAATACTATAGTTGAAGCAAGCAAGATTGTAAAAGCCCAGGGTCCGCCTTCAAAGATGTCAGTTTCAGTAAATTTTCCATCTAATATCAACTCAATTGTCATAGATAAGCAGGAAATCATTTTCTATGTTACTCATGGAAACATCACCAACTCAATTGTTGAAGGTGTTGATTTTAACATAAGCGGTAACCTTACAAATAGTGAAGGTCTCCATAAGATAATTGTCAAAGCTGTAAGTTCGCAGGGATCAATTTGGGTGAATATCAGTGAATAATGATATGAATAACAGGTCTGCTCAGGTAGGAATAGAATTCATGATGCTTGTAATATTCATCTTTACGATATTTACTGTATTCTATCTTAATCTGTCTTCCAGCCAGCAGGATTTTATTGCATATAAAGAATCAAGGGAAGCTGAATATATCTCCGACAAAGTTGCCTGTCGAATCAATATTGCTTTTGCTGAATCTGACGGGTTTTCAGCAAATTTCACTCTTCCGGATACACTTATGAATTATCTATATAATATAACTATTGAAGAAGACCTTATTTTTGTGGAATGGAATGATCGGACAGTATTTTCAGAAATTGTCAGCTCAGATGTTAATGGAACAATCTCAGCAGGCAAAAACACAATCTCAAATATAGGAGGTGTAATATTTGTATCCAGCATATTGTAAGAAAAAAGGTATGGTTCTCTCGACGGATTTCATGGTAAGTGCAATTATTTTTTTCGCAATAATATCTCTGACCTATATGACCTGGAACGCAATCGAATCAAAATCAACAGATTTCCAGCACTACAAATATCTCTCGCAAAAAGCTGAGTATATCACAGAACTTCTTGTAAGAACAAAAGGTTATCCAAATGAATGGAACGCATCAACTGTAAGACTCCCAGGTCTGCTTGATGAGGATTTATATATAAGCAATAGAAAACTTGACTCACTTTCAGCTATAGACCAATCCACCCTTAAATCATTATGGGCGATAAACCTTTATCATTACAATCTGACAATCAGCAATTCATCAGATACCTTTTACTCTATAGGTGAACATGTTGGTGACAATGCCACAGACATTGTTTCAAAATCACGCATTATACTCTATAACAACTCAGATGACCTGATAGAGACAGACCTGAACTTTATACTGTGGTCTGAACAATAAAAAAAGATTAAACAAAAAATAAAATTAAACAAAAAACTCAGGAATATGACTTCTTGTCTGAACCGGATTCATCGTCATCAAAGTCCTCAGGCAGCTCTATCTTGCCGTCTTTCTTCAACTCTTTCAGCTTATTTCCAAGGTTGTATATGAATCTTCTGGTTTCTTCTCTGATACCGTAAACTTCCCCTTCAGGAATTATATCAGACTTCCCGTTCTTTGATACCACTACAGCTTTCGCAATCCTCTCAAACAACTCTTTCTGATCATCTTTCAGCTCAGGGAAATTAGTGCCCATGACATTTGATAGATCTTTCAGCTCTTCCGGCGGGTTCACACCGATAAGCTCAAGTGCGCCAATATTTGCCTTAAGGAATGTCTTGTATGTTTTCATGATAATATCTGTTTTACTGTCACTGTCAAGTTCTGTCGTAAGTTTTTTCATCCTCTCGATGAAATCTTTTGTCATTTCAATATGTTCATCCATCCGTGCGCCTATACCTTTGCATTTCTCCTCATCATTTTCAATCTTCTCAACTTCTTTTGCAAACTTATGAATCTTATGTGCCATGTCTGCGTATTTTTTTTCAAGAAGTCCTTTTTTCACGAAATTCTCACGAAGATGTTTTGAAATCTCTTCTTTTCCGACAGCTACAGTACCAATCTGCATAAGAGGCGCCTGTCCGGCCGATGCCATTGCCTGCTCAAGTGAATGAGCCGCAGATGTTATTCTGCCCCTTGCCATTTCAAGAAGCTGTGGTGCAGTATACAGTCTTTTTGACACTGCTTCCTTTGTTGCAGGTATAAGTCCTCTCTGCAGCATTCTTTTTGCCGGCATGAATATTCCTACATCATAGACCGGTATTCCTGCATTCAGCACATGCATAAGTATCGGCTGTACTGATCTTAGCGATTCCCAGAATTCTGTAAGGAATAAGAAATACTGGATTGTAATATTACTGTCAACATCTGCTGCAATCTTGTAAAGATCCCTCTGTATCTTATCCTTTACCTCTGCAGGGACATCCTTGTCTATCTTTGTATCATCAATCACGACAAAAACATCCAGATCACTGGACTTCTTGTGTTTTCCCTTTGCAGTTGATCCATATACTGCAACGACTTTTAATGATTTCTTAAATTCTTTTAGAACTTCCTGGGCAAATTTCTGCGCAAGCTTAAATCTTTCTTTTTGGGTCTCCGATCTGATATCTTTAATGCTTTTTCTTGCTTTTTTTTCTTTTTTCGGTGATGTGCGTGCCTTTGATTCTTTTGATTCTATGCTTTTTCCAACTTTCACACTCTTATTATCTTCCACAGATTTATTTTTACTACCCATATACAAAAACCATCCAAAATTATAATTATGCTATAAACCTTTATGCCTGAATTAAGTTTATTTATCTTTAAATACATTACTTTATAGGATCTTTATAGGATTTATACATAATTTATATAGGATATATATATTTCTCAACAGACAATTATAACTAAAAAATAATTTAGGCAGTTGTTTAATATGTCATTTTTCGAAAAACTCTCTGATAAGATTAAGGATCATGTACCATCAAAACATGATAATTTCAGCACAGACAACGATCTTGACAACATGCTGAAAAGTGATCCGACAACAGGAACCTCCAGATCAGCATCAGTCCTTGATGCAAGCAGAAATACTGATCCGCTTTCTTCATCAAACCTTGCATCATCTTCTTCAACACTGGGGTCATCAGATCCTGCTCAGCCATTTCAGCAATCAACTTCATCGCAATCGTTTCCTCCATCACCACCAAACCCAACACAACCAAGCCAACAGACACAACAATCATCATATGCGCCGCAACAAAACACCCAACCGGTAAATCCGCAACAGGATCAATCCCAATCCCAGTTTAATCCTTTAGATAATCAGCTACCTATTCCACCTGCTTTTGACAACAATACACAGGCAAACCAACAGACAGATCCACTTGCGAATCAACAGATGTCACAGACAACCACACCACCTTCAGGAACTCCGGAAGGCACTACAGGTCTTGAAATACACAACATCCGCGCAGCAATAAACAATCCAAATGATCCACTTAATACTTCCGCACCTCAACAATCGCAGCAACCTCAGATTAATCAGCAGAATCAGCCCGACTTAGAGAGACCCCCATCCAGGACACAGCCGCAAAACACTTATGAAAACCCATCAGATCCACTTTCCTTATCACTTCCGGCAGATGATTTGGTCTCTCTGAAGATGGACATACAACAGATAAAGGAAAAACTTAATCTTGTCATAGAAAAACTTAATGTAGTAGAAGAGCGGACTGCAAGATACTGAGCAGGTTAATATGAGCGAATTTAAACTATATGGTTTTACCATAATCTCAGACGATCAGGTATATGAACCCTCTGATGACACATTTCTTCTTGCAGATGCAATCATAAAAAACTCTTCGCTATTCAAAAACAGATCTGTTCTTGAGATTGGTTGCGGCACAGGACTTCTCTCTTTGATTGCTTCCAGATACGCAAAAAAAGTAACAGCTTCAGACATAAACCCTCATGCAGTAACACTTACGCAACGCAACATTGAATCCAACAAGATAAAAAACATCCGGATAATCAACTCAGATCTCTTCAATGACATAAAAGACTCTTTTGATATAATTCTGTTCAACACACCATATCTCCCGCAGTCTTCTGAAGAAACCATAGACAACCCGATAAACTCTGCCTGGGATGGCGGCCCTGATGGGAGAAAAGTGATACGCCGTTTCCTAAGTGAATCAATACATCATCTGAACCAGAAAGGTATCCTTCTGTTTCTCGAATCTTCCCTTTCAGGATATCAACAATCAATAGAATATTTAAAAAATAAAGGACTCTGCGCAAAAGTCATATCAACAAAAAAACTTGATTTTGAAGAGCTTGTTGTCATAATGGCAAAGAAATAGTTAAATAAATAGTTATATAGACAAAGGGATAACCATATAGAAATAGCTATATATACAGCCAAAGGTATAATTTTAGGTATGAGGGGTATCTACAGGTTAAGCCTGTTAGTTGTTATTATATGTCTTCTGTTTTTGATAGTTCTACAATCTGTATCAGCAGACACAGAGGATCTGGATCCAATGATAATACCCTATTATGTTACTGAAGGAAATAATGTGATTATATGTGAAAAATCCCCAATTACTACTTGTATTGATGATTCTACTTCTTTTTTCATAAATTATAGCTATGAAAATTGGTCCAGTATGATCCCTCTTCAGGATGTTCTTGATCTGAATGATTCTTATGACTCTCCGTATTTTTGTAAAAATCTAGCTCTGAGAGAGTTCACTCACGATGCGGATCCGACCTATGTATCTATGTATAAGACTGAGTCAAAAATATGCAACATAGATGATTTGGCGCACAATATAAAAGTCATTGATTATAATTCTCAGACTGCCTGCGTATCAATTGTAATAGACGGCGCAATATCTAACCCGGTAGAGCTTTGCTCTGTAGGGACAACCAGGACAGACGACAATTCAGTAAGTGTTTCCGGATCAGATACAGCCCATATCCAGTGGACAGGATATTCAGCAAATAAGATGACATTCAAGTGTGATTCTGATGAAAGATTAACTATGACCTATACCAGTTATTCAATCATGGGCGGCTGTCTTGACAAATATGATGCAGTTAGTCCCCAGAAAAACTGGACATATAACAGTACAGTTACTATTGGAAAAGTCAATGTCACCATTACTGAAAACACATTATCATATATTAATCTCAACAAGACAGTAGGTGAGACAATCCATATTGTTGCAGATATCAGATATAATGATCAGGCTATGACCAACTCAACTGTGAAGTTTACAATGCGCGATCCTACCGGTTCGGCTGATATGATTGCAGAAGAGTTGACATATGACTCAGATTATAATTCCGATACGCATGACCAGTATCTGCTGACCTATACAGTATCTGAATCAGCGCCGGTCGGAATTATTGAATTGGAAGCAGTATCAGAATATGGAGGAGAATTCTATGTGGGTGGATCATTCTACTTTTTTAAGTCCATCCCTTTTGCACTGGACATAAAGCTTGACGGGAATGAGACAGAGAACAGGACATTCCATGTAAATGATCAGGTTGCAATCAATTTATCGACTGAGCAGTATTACGGCGAAATTACCAACATATCTGCATGGCTCAGCTACACTGAAGAGAATTATAATGAAACTCTTGACAGGATTGATAAGGACACAAGAGAAATAAACTACACCTTTTCAGACAACAGGTCAGGAAATATAACCCTGAATGTAAAGGTGACCCACTCAACTGGATATGTTGGTCTCTACACACATGAACTTGAGCTTATCGGATACAGTATCAAAATGACTCCTTTGTATGAAATGATTCTTGGCAATACCTTGACATTTGATTCTTATATCCAGAATTCCACAGGATTAGATGCGACAATCTTGCACGGCAATATAAATGCTACAATATTTTATCCAAATGGATCTGTATGGACAAACGCTACAAGCACAGACAGGCAGATTCATACATTTACATTCGCCACACAGACAGAATTCCCTATTGGGAATTATACAGTAGAGGTATTTGGAGAAGATAAATATGATAATATATACAATACCAGTACAGATGTTTATTTTTATAGGGTATTTTCAAACAAATACATCAATGTCAGTGGGGATACTGATCTCTACGCAGATAACATAAGTACAACCGCTACAGTATTGACTATTACAAATATTGCAGAAGATAAATCAATGATAACTGGTTTCAATGCATCATTCACAGGCAACTTTGAAAACTATAATATTGACGGCAACCTTACAAATTTCTCCAATTTCATAAGCGTTGATTATGATGTCACCACACTTAATTATAATGCGCAGACTCCGGTGACAATAACCTTTGACATCAGCAAGATGCCCCTTGAAGCAGTAAGGAATAATCTATACATACTGAACCTTACAATATATGCAACAGGTACTGCATTAATTATTCCGCTCAATATACATGTCCGTCTAATGCCGACAATATATATACAGACAGATCCAATGAACATCTCTCTGAGTACAGGAATCACAAGCATAACTAAGATCATTCTTATAAACAACACAGGTGATAGGCCTATTGCCGACCCGGTTTTAATGGTAGAAGGTGATTTGAGAGATCATATGCATATTGAAGCATATTCCAATGTTTCTGCAGGAGATTATGCATATTACAACCTGAATTTCAGTAATATTACTACTGCTACAAGCGGAAGTTTCTGGTTCCAGATGACTGATCGCTATGCTCCTACATCTATAAGCCAAAGAATCCCTGTCAATATAACTGTTGTTGGTGACGTTGAAACCAATCTCACTGATCTCTCCTCAGACATTAACTCTCTCTATGAAGAGATACTTATACTTGACCCAGACTCATTGCCGCCTAACGATGATTCAGTTGAAAATATTACCAGAAAGATCAAAGTGCTTAAGGAACGCATGGAATCTTTGCTGATAAATTACTCAAAAGATGTTGATTCAGGAATAGATGAAATGCAGAATCTTAGATCTGAGTACAGTCTGCTTGTTCTGGAATATGAAGATGTGTATAATGCTATACATTCAGGCATTGTTCCGGATCCCCGACCTGAACCTATCTCTCCAAGACCCACACCGCCACCAGACACCTCAGAATGTGTCGGGTCAGAATGTGACATTACTGATTCAGACAACAATGACAATACCGACGGCGAATCATCATCCAAAGGACTTCTTATAACTATTATAGTGGTAATATTTATTGTGATTCTTATAGTTATTCTTGCCACAAGTATAGTACCTGATGACAGTTCCCAGCCAAAATTGCAGGAAAATGAAAAAAGTGACGCCTGATATATATCCAAACTAAACTTTCTGGTCTGATAACACATTTAAAATTCGTCAACATATTATACAATATATATTATACTCTTGCAGATGTCTTATGGAACACGATAATGAAAAACTTGATAAATTGAAAGAAGAACTGGCAAAGACACCATCAAACAAAGCAACCCAGGGACACCTCGGTCTTTTGAAAGCAAAGATTGCAAATATTGAAGACACAATTACTCAGAAAAAGAAAGGTACTGGTTCTTCATGGGGTGGTTACTCAGTAAAAAAAAGCGGTGACGGTACTGTTGTCCTTGTAGGTTATCCGTCTGTCGGTAAATCAACACTTCTTAACTATCTTACAAACGCTGAATCTGAAGTAGCCGCCTATGATTTCACTACTCTTGATGTCATTCCGGGCATGCTTGCTCATCGTGATGTAAATCTCCAGATACTTGATGTTCCCGGGCTGGTCACTGGAGCAGCATCAGGAAAAGGACGAGGTAAGGAAGTTCTTGCAGTTGCAAGGATATCTGATCTCCTGCTGATAATAGTTGATGCCAAAAAAGACACAAATCAATTCAAAAACATGAAAAAGGAATTATATGATTCAGGTATCAGGATGAATGTATCAAAACCAAATGTTAAGATAATAAAAAAAGACAGGGGTGGAATTATGATAAACTCGTCTGTCCGCCTGACAAAGATAACTCGTGATACAATTAGATCTGTCCTCAAAGGTTACAGGATAAGCAACGCAGATCTTATAATACATGACAACATTGATGATAATGAGTTGATAGATGTAATTCGCGCTAACAGGATATATGTGAAGATGTTTGTAGTTCTCAACAAGATTGATGCAATATCGGAAACACAGAAGGAGACACTTTTAAGGGATTTTCGAAAAGAAGATGTAATTTCAATATCTGCAAGAAATGAAGAAAATCTTGACATGCTTAAAGACAAGATAATTGACAAGATAGGATACCTCCGGATATATACAAAACCCCTCGGAAAAGAAGCTGATATGAGTGATCCGCTCATAATGAGAAAAGGAAATACCATACATGATGTATGTAAAAAGCTCAACAGATCATTCAACAAGGATTTCAAGTTCGCAAAAATTTGGGGAAAATCAGCTAAATTCCCTGGCCAGCAGAAAAATCTTGATCACAGGATTATGGATAAAGACATAATTGAGCTGCACACCTGATCTTTGACACTACTTTTTCCTTGAAATTTTCTTTTTACGATTCATTTCTGCTT
>DAOVWP010000020.1 GCA_030636615.1 Candidatus Nanohaloarchaea archaeon | reverse complement strand
CCGACCCTGACCTTTATATCGTCCCTGTTGTTATTTTCCTGAGCAGTCTGCATCTTATGTTCACCTTGATGATTTTATGAAGTAATCTATGTTATTATATTTACAGTCCATGTTTTTGAATCTTTCTATGTCTTTTGGATTTAGCTGGATTGTGAATTCTGAATATTTTATCTTGTTCTTCCAGTCTTTAAAAAATGATTTGAGTTTACTTAATGATTCTACTGTAATTATTATAAGGCTTTTGTCAACCTTTATATATGGAATACTATCTAAGAGGCCATCCTTCTGGTATTCATATCTACCATAGGTTTTTCTTGTTATCTGTTTCCATCCATAGAGTTCCCTGTAAAACATGTTGCGTTCATAAGCTGACCTGAACCTGCTTGAATTTATGCAAAAAGTTATAAGGATAGCCTGCATAAGTTAGGTTTTTGTGTGATAATATTTATAAATATTTTGTATATTTAAACAAAACATCTATGTTATATATTTTTCGAATTATATGTTTATAAGGTGGATATATTTGCAATCTTTATCATCTAAAGGATGTTTTTTTTTAGGTAAGAGAAGATTGTATTGTATAATTATTGTATTCTTTTTATTGTTGTCATTTAGTATATCCTATTATAATTATGCTGAAGGCAGTCATTATTTTGGGGATGGTTATGATATTTCTGCACTTTGTCTTCAGGCTAGGATATCAGGAAATGAATTTGAACACAAAGGGCATGTGTGTCGTCCAGATTTTCCTGAGATTTTTACATCTCATTCACAAACCAGACCTGTTTATGCCACTTTACTTGCCTTGACTAATGTATTGTTTAATAATCTTGTTGTTTCAGCGACTTTGATAAATTTTGTAGCTTTTGTTCTGAGTATAGTTTTTTTTAATAAAATACTTCTTATTTATCGTTTTACATTATTGCGGCGATTTTATGCAGTGATGTTGTTTATAACTATCCCGTCATTTGTTGTTTTTCTTGTAGCTGCAGTAACAGATATTCTTGCGTTCTCTTTTTTTATTGTAACATTTTATTATTTTCTTTCTTTTGAGATGAAGTCAAAGAAGAATTTACCTGTGAAAAGAGAGATTATGTATTTTATTTTATTTTCAACTATGACTATATTTACGAAGGAACAATATGCTCTGGTGCTTTGTCTACCATTTTTTTATTTTCTTAAGAACATTGTCTTTAAGAATTCTTCCACAGGATGGACTATAGATAGATTGTTTTCCAGAGATGCAGTCAGGATAGTTTTTATGGGGCTTATTCCGGTTCTGATGTTTGTGACTTATTTGTATTTTATGAATCTTAGCTCTGAATTTATATCCGGACGTTATAATGGTTCAATGCTTTGGGCCGTGGAAAATAACTCCCGCACATTTTCCCAGTTTTTTGTTTCCCTTACTCTTGCTTTTGGTCTATCGGTTTTTATTTCATTTTTGTTATTTACCAGAAAGTTTGTTTCATTCTTGAAATGTTATTATTATGAGTCTATGTTTTTTGTTGTAAATCTTGTGTTTATTATTGTTTTTGCGCCTTTCCTTGATCGTTTGTGGTTGCCTATAAGTTTTGTGTATATTATTTTTTTGGTTGACGGAATATTTTGCTATTTTACGAGTCAATGGTTACGTTCTATATTTTTATTGTCTATAATATCTTTTAATATACTTATAGTTATGTTAAGGATCATTTTATGATCTCTCAAAACATTTTTATTGTTATTGTTCAAATTTAGGTTGTAATGGTGTATTCTATGAAAGTATATATTGCAAATCCTCCGTTTTTTAATAAATTCAACAGGCAGGTCAGATGGTCTGCAAAGACTTCAGGCGCGCTGCATCCACCCATTTATATTGCGTATGCTGCTGCAAATCTTAAGAAGAATGGCTTTGATGTGAAGCTTGTGGATGCGATTGCTGAGGAGATGGATATTGATTCTTTTGTGAAAGATGTCGTCAAATTTAAACCGGAGCTGGTCATACTTGAAACATCTACACCATCTATCATGAATGATTCAAAAATAGCTGCAAAGATTAAAAAGAGTATTAAAGGTGTCAAGGTTGTGTTTGGCGGACCTCATGCGTCTGCGCTTCCTGTAAGAACACTTAAAGAGTCTGTTGCTGATGGGGTATGCATCAGGGAATATGATATTACTGTTGTTGAAGTCGCAAAAGCTGTCAGCAAAAAGAAAGGGTTCAAGGAGATCAAAGGGGTTGCGTTCAGATTAGGGAAGGATGTGATTGTGAATGAGCCGAGAGAACTTATAGAGGATCTGGCGTCTCTTCCAAGGCCTATGCTGGATCAGCTGCCTGTCGGGAAGTATAAGGATACTCTTCTCAGCGAGCCGTTCATGTTTTTCATAACGACACGTGGATGTCCTTATAAATGTATATATTGCAACTGGCCAAAGACTATGTTTGGCAACAAGGCAAGGTATAGAGACCCGATAGATGTTGTTGATGAAGTTGAAGAGGTTATCAAAAAGTATGATCTCAAGACCTACAAGTTTTTTGATGATACATTTACAATTAAAAGGGATCATGTCAAGGCGATCTGCAGGGAACTTATCAAAAGAGGGATAAATACGCCGTGGATATGCAATGCGCGCGCAGACAAGCTTGATGAGGAGATGCTCCGGTTGATGAAAGAGTCAGGATGTTATCTTATGAAAGTCGGCGTTGAGTCGGGAAATCAGGAAATACTTGACTGGACAAAGAAAGGCACTACACTTGATGTGATGAGAAAATTCTTTAAGCTTACCAGAAAGGTTGGAATCCAGACATTTGCATCGTTTATGATCGGTTATCCTCAGGAAAGTGATGAGAGTATCAAGCAGACAATTGATTTTGCAAAAGAGCTCGGACCTGATATGGCGCAGTTTGTCATACTTCAGCCGCTTCCAGGAACGCCTTTGTGGGATGAGCTGGAAAAAAGCGGGATGATACCTAAAGAAATTGACTGGAGCAAGTATATCACTAATGAAGGGTATGTTGATCTTGTCTTTGAGCATCCGCTTTATTCAAGGGATGAGCTGCGTGAGATCAGCTCAAAGATGTGGAAAGAGTATTACCTGAGACCAAAGTATATTATGAGAAGACTTGTTCGGAGTTTTACATCTATTGATGAGATAAAGCGTAATATCTATGGAGTTAAGAAAGTGTTCAGGTATAACAAGAAGAAACTTGAAGATTAGAAGGTATAAGTAATGTCTTTTAGTAATATCCTTTTGATTTTTTGTTTATCCTGTTTTTTTAAGATTGCCTATTTAACTATGTAATATAAAAATTGATATATCAAAAGAAACATATCAAAAAATGTCTGAAAATATCTAAATGAAGACTGTGTTTTTAAATTAGGTGATATTATTTTATGAATGCTTCTATATGTAATAAGAAGAAAATATTTTCTGTACTTGTAATGATCACTATATTTTATGTCATATTTTCAAAGATTGATGTTGATCAGTTTATTGCGCATTTCATGAATATGGATACCAGGTATCTTGTCATTGCATTTGTTTTATTTTTCCCTCAGCTTATACTTCTTGGATATAGGAATATGTTGCTTGTAAGGAGTGATCTTAATATTTCTTTTAAGGAATCCTTTGAGTTGACTCTTGTAGGCAATTCTTTCAATATATTTACTCCGTCAAAGCTTGGCGATTTGGTGAAATATTATTTTCTCAATAGAAAATATAGGTTTCCACGGTCGTCAGGATTTTGCGCTTTTGCTCTTGAAAAACTTCTTGATGTGTTGAGTATTACGCTATTTTCTGCGATTGGCTTTTTCTTTATAGCAACAGATATAGAATCCTATAAAATTGTGATGATGTTTATGGGTGTAGTGTTTTTCGGCGCACTTTTTGTTTATATTTTTCCTTTGGAGAGAACTAAATTATTTAAATCAGTTATCTCTTCAGTAATAAACAAGAGTCGCGTATGTACAGGGATTAATGGGATTTTCAAATATATAGATTATTTTCGTGGGAGGCCTTTGTTCTTTATATGGATCTGTCTGGTGTCTGTGTCTGTGTGGTTTATGAATCTTTTGCAGATGTATGTGTTTTTCCTTGCTTTCAATTCAACTGTGCCAGTTGAAGTGGTATTTACTCTTGTTCCAATTGCAATGATTATAGGGATGATACCTGTTACTATTAGTGGTATGGGTACAAGGGATGCCGCCCTGATAATGCTGTTCTCAGGATATGTCGGGGCAGCTCTTATGGCTGCTGTTGGAATGATGATGTCTTTTCGTTATTTCTTTTTAGCAGGTCTTGGCGCACCCTATGTCAAGAAATATCTTGAGAAATAGTGTGTTTGTTATCCTTCTGTTAGATACAAATAAAAAATTGAACTCATAAATTCAATGTATGTCTGTTCTCAAAGCGTCTGTTATAGTTCCTACTTACAGGTATCCGGGGGTCGTTGATTGTCTTGAGGTGCTTTCAAGACAGAATTATACAGATTATGAAGTTATTGTTGTTGATGACGGGTCCTGTGATGAGTCTGTCGGGATTGTGAAGAATTTTGTCAAGGGGAAGAAGAAGTTCCGTTTTATTGTGTTTGACAAGAATCGCGGACCTGCTGCTGTGCGAAATGCAGGTGTCAAAAAGGCAAAGGGTGATGTTGTTCTTTTTACTGATTCTGACTGCAAGCCATGTATGGATTGGGTTTCGAAAATGATGAAACCATTTTCTGATAGTTCTGTTGCAGGGGTAAGCGGGACATATCGGACATGGAATGATGAGTCTGTTGTAGCGCGGTTCGTAGGCTATGAGATTGCGCTGCGTCATGAGAGAATGGCGAAAAGAAAAAAAATTGATTTTATCGGAACTTTTTGCGCAGGGTATCGCAGGAGCGTATTTCTGGCAGAAGGAGGGTTTGATGAAAAGTTTAGCATTGCTTCAGGTGAAGATACTGAGTTTTCCTATCGTCTTGCATCAAAAGGGCATAAGATGATTTTTGTTAAAGATGCGTGGGTATATCACAGGCATCCTGATTCTGTGTGGAGATATATGAAACAGAAGTTTTGGAGAGGGTTCTGGAGGGTGAGACTTTACAGAAAACATACCAAGAAGGTTAAGGGTGAATCTTATACGCCGTTTAATGTGCTTGTGCAGATACCTTTATTTTTTGTATTTGTTGCAACAGCTGTTGTTTCTCCTTTTATCGATATTATAGGTTATGCACTTTCTGTTGCAATTGCGTTGGTGATAATTCTGCTCAATATTCTTGAAGGCGCAAGGATGATGAAATATGAAAAGAGTATGATCTGTGTTGCACCAATGCTGCTGAGCGCCCGCACTGTTGCATCAGGGCTTGGGGTTGCCCTTGGATTTATCAGGAGGAAGTTTTAGATGAAGATACTTTTGCTTGGCTCAAAGGAATATCCGTTCAATAGCAGTTATAAATGGGATAAGTGCGCAGGCGGAGGATATGAGGTTCATGTTGACAAGCTTGCAAAGTATCTTGTGAAGAGCGGGCATGAAGTTGTGATAGTTACGCGGCGTTTTCCTGACCAGTCGGTTGAAGAGGATTTTTTTGACGGGAAGCTGAAGGTGTTCAGGGTATCTTACATGCATCATCAGTCGCTTCGGACAATAACATATCTGAGGAATTCGTATGTTTTTCTGAAAAAATATTTTAAGGATAATACTGTTGATGTCCTGCATGCGCATGGAGCGATTGCTGCGCATTACTGTGACAAGCTTTCGAAGTCGTTTAGAATTCCTTATGTGTATACACCGCATGGGGTTACGACAGGGTGGCCTTTTCCTCTGCTTCAACTACTGACAAGATGGGAAGATCATTCTGTGAAAAGGGCTGGAATGGTCTATCATATAAGCACGCGTGAGAAGAGAATACTTGCAAAGAAGAATGGCAAGTTTGCGAATATGCTTATCACGAATGCGATTGATCTGGATGATTACAACTCTTCGATAAGGCGGAATTGGAAGGAAGTCCGGTTCATATTTCTCGGAAGGCTCGAGGAAATAAAAGGTATAAAGTATCTGATGGATGCATTTAACCGTCTTGTGAAAAAGGATATTGAGAATGGCAAGGTCAAGGCGCGATTGTTTGTTGCAGGCAAAGGAAGATATACTGAGTGGATGAAGGATTATATCTCAAAGAATGATCTGTATGATCATGTGGTTTTATATGATTGGGTGACTGATGTTCCTGCAATGTATGGACAGACTGATGTGTTTGTGCTGCCGTCATGGGAGAGAGGACAGCCGTTTGCCATGCTTGAAGCGCAGGCGGCAGGAAAGCTTGTGCTGAGCTCGCTTCCTTATATTGTGGATGGGAAAAGCGGGGTGAAATGCAAGTCAAAAGATACGGTAGATCTTTATAAAAAGATGAAAGATATAGCAGTTAATTATACTAAGTATAAGAAGATTGCAGCAGCCGGAAAAAAAGATGTAGAGTCCCGTGGCTGGAGCGCGGTCGTGGATAAGATTGTTGAAGGATATAATATTGCCTGCATGCAAAAAGTGAAGTAGATTATAAATAAAAATAAAATTTATATATAATAATAAATAGATTGGTTTAGAGGTTGGTTGATATGGCAGAAAAAAGGATGAAGATCCTTACGATGATGCATAAGATTGATAAAGGCGGTTTTTACGTGCGGTATATTGCGCTTGTCAAAGGTATGCTTGAACAGGGATATGAAGTGCATTATCTTTGCACGCATGAGTTTGAGCTGAAACATGAGAATCTTTATTTTCACAAAGTATATGGTCTTGATTTTTTACCAGGCAATCTTTTTTCGAAACTGTTCTTACAGTTTTATCTTTTGAGTTATCTTTATTGTAAAATGTATCGGGTTGATAAGATTGTGCTTTTCGGGGAAGGTTATAGTGCTGCAAGCGCGCTTGCTAAAAAGAAGCTTAGTGTTCCTGTTGTGACTTTTATGAGGGCTGATCCGATTGAAAATTTTGAGATACAGGGGAGAATGATTTCTGCATGGATAGGTCGGAAACTTGAAACTTTTGGGTTTAAGGTGAGCAGCAGGATTATTGTCAATTCAGAAAGTCTGGGAAGGAAACTTTTGAAAAGGAATCCTTTCATAAGGAGAAAGATTCGTTATGTTCCAAATGATATAAGGAAAGAGTACCAGAAAAAAGGGAAGAGACTCTATAAAGGAAAATATATAGGATTTGCCGGTATGATTGAGAAGAGAAAAGGTATTGATAATCTTGTGGAGGCTTATGCAATGGTCTGTGATAAGATTGAACATGATCTGCTGATTGTAGGCGACGGGCCGCTTATGAGTGAGCTTGCCGAGATGATTAAAAATATGAAGATTACAGACAGGGTGAAACTTCTTTCATGGAGAGATGATGTGGTGGATGTCATGAGTTCTGTGGATCTGCTGGTTGTTCCGTCATTATCTGAAGGTACACCGAATGTTGTTCTGGAATCGCTTGGAGTTGGAACCCCTGTAATTGGTTCTAATGTTGACGGGATAGCGGAAGTGCTTTCAAACAGGAAACTTCTTTTTGAGCCTTATGATGTAGATAAAATGGCTGAAAAGATTTTGGATGTATTTTCAAGCCGGAAGAACTATATGGCTTATAAGGCTATGTGCAGAAAAAGGAGAGATCTGTTTATATTTGACTGGGAGGAAAAGTGCATTGAGGAAATAGAGAGAGTGAGGAGATGAAGAGGTTTTCTTTAGAGTATAAAGTTTTCCTTTATTGTGTAATTGCTATTGTTTTTGCTTTTATGCTTACCTGGAATTATCCTCTTGTTGATGATGCTCTTGGTTTTTCCGAGCTTTCAAAGAGTATACGCGAGAGCGGAACATATTCTCTGAATGGTGAACCTCATCTTAAGCGTATGCCAATCTTACCAATTATATCAGCAGGTGTCAGTTATCTTGGGTTTGATTATATACATTCTGCCAGGGTTGCCACGCTTCTTCTTGGTTTTGGCTCATTTGTATTTTATTATAAAATTCTGCATATTATGTCAAGATCAATCGGGAAAAAGAAAAAGTTTTTTAAGGACAATATTTTTGGGATTTTGATGTATTTCAGTCCTCTTCTTGTACTGCATTCTTTTTTTGCTGCCATTTCAGAAAGCTGTGTTATTTTTTTTATGCTTGGTTCAATGTATTTCTTTCTTCTTGCAAGAGGTGGGAGAAATAATATGTATTATGTTAGCGGGCTCCTTTTTGGGATTGCCAGTCTGTCGAAACAGGTCGGGATATCTCTTGGTATAGCTTATCTTCTTTATTTTGTTGTAGGCCGGTTAAAGATGCGCAGAGAATTTCTGCTGTCGCTTGTTATTGGATTTACTTTTCCTTTGTTCTGGTTTGCTAGGAATTATGTGCTTTCCTCAGATATAACCGGGGGTTACTCAGAAAATATTGGAAATAACCTGCTTTTGAAATTTCCAATGCATTTTGCAGGTCTTCTTGTTGTTCTTGTTATTCTTTCCGGTGTTTTATATACACCTTTTTTTGTTAATCTGTGGAAAAAGAAAAGCAAAGATGCATTACGGATGAATCTTTTGTTTGTTCTTGTCATGTTTGGTATAATCGGAGTTTCTGCGTTTGGCAATTTCAAGTGGAGATATGTTGTGCCGGCAATACCTTTTATGCTTCTTATATGTTATTATAATTATCTTCTTTACAGGCGTAAGATTTTCAGGTATTTGATTGTGTTTGGTATATTGATTAATCTTATGATGATTCCTTATTTTGTAAACGGCACAGTCAAAAATTTTGCTGATTCTATTTATGAAACTCCGCCAAGATGGTCGCAGCAGGGATATGAATTGATGAAGTGTGTTGAGTGGGTGAATGAGAATGCT
>DAOVWP010000136.1 GCA_030636615.1 Candidatus Nanohaloarchaea archaeon | reverse complement strand
CATTAGACTTATGGCTCTCTGCATTGCGACAAGCTGGCTTATGTTTGTCATAAACCTTGCAGCAGGGATGGCAGCAGCCAGTTCTATTATACTTGCCTCTATCATTTTTGTATTCGGAAACCTGTTCCTTGCTCCGCTAAATATTCTGAGCGCCTTTATCCACTCGATGAGATTGCACTATGTAGAATTCTTCAAAAACTTCTATGATGGTTCAGGAAAAGAGTTCAAACCATTAAAAAACAGGAAAAAGTATCACAAAGAAGCTTACAGATAACATACTCACTTTTCAATATCTGCATATTTTCTGACAATCTCAGGAGTATGCAACGGCATCATTTTTACAAAATAGTTCCCCTTATTATCTACACCAGGATTCAGGTATGTCCTGAACACACAGTTGATCGAATCATCACCTCCGATCTGATAAACATAAGGATATATATTTTGATGCCCTGAAGTCGCGATTGCAAGAATATCATTTGCAAGACCAATTCCAGGTATATGTTTACAGCTGGTAATGCTCAAATCAACATCTTTACCAATACTTGTTATAAGATCAAGATTCCCAATCACTGGATTTCCTGCAGATTTCGGTCTGTGAGAGCAGAAGACTTTGAGCCCCTCTCCATCAACATTATCAACAAACCCAGCACCATAATCGGTCCCGCCAACAGTGACGACATGCTCTACGCATTCTGTAGGAAAAGTTGCTTTCAAAAGATTAGCTTCATGCATAGTTTTCTTGCGATCGCTCTTGTTCACATGATTGCCATCCACAACAATAATTTTCTTCCCAAAACCGCCGGCATCACCCACTCTTTTACTTTGCCTAAGCGCAGGATATATTAGATTCTCACTTACAAGCTCCTTAAACATCATCTGTTGTTCGCCAATATCATTATGAGGTACAGAATCTGTCGTTTTCTTATAAAGTTCTGAAATCATCCTTTCTTTCTTTAATTTTGACACATCTTTCCGCAACCTTATCTCTGCTGCAGCCCTGTCAAGATCACAAAACGGCGGTACTGTAACATTTCCTGAGGTCTCAGTTATAAGATTCCCATGAATCATATCACCATTAAGAACCCAGGTAGCATCTTTATAATCATCATATTCAGAGACAACATAATTTACAGCAGCGCGCACATTATCAATATTAGTCACTTTATCATTGAAATCTGTCCCGCACCCGATATGCGTATCACTGATAGGAATCACACTGGATTTAAAATTATAGAACTTATCAGACAACTCCTTTCTCAACATTCGTGTAAGAGCAGAACCACCATAACCTTTCTTTCGAAGATCTGATCTGACCTGCTTTGTATATCTTCCAATCTTTCTCAAATAATCAATACTCATCTGATTAAATCCGATAGATCCATCATCAGCTATACCATAGAAAAACATACCCTGGAAAGAATAACTTTTACCAAACCTGAGCGTATCCTCTGTATATGTCTGCTTATTCAGTTTCTGCATACATTTTTCACCGGAATTAAACTGACCGGTCTGTATCAGGTGAACAATCTCATTATCTGAACCAGGCTTCCTCTTCGGAAGATACTGAAACCCACCTGCCCCGCTAAGCGAAAGTATGACATCCGGAATCTTTGACTTCCTTGATGGAGACACCTTAATTGGTTGTTTTTTACTTTTTCTGATCACACAATTAAGCCTTTTCAATGAGGCTTCCACTACCTTTGGAGACATACCACACTTAATCCCTTTAT
>DAOVWP010000062.1 GCA_030636615.1 Candidatus Nanohaloarchaea archaeon | reverse complement strand
TATACTTTACAAAGAAAAAGAGACAAAATCCGACAACATATCATTTGATGCAGAAATCCATAACAAGATAATACTCAAATAACAGAATCAATTGATATAATGCAGATACTCAGCATCCCCTTCTTCTTCATCCCGAACCTTGGACACAGCCATCTCAAAATCCTTCATCTTGATTGTAACCCGGCCAGCCCTCATTGCGAAATAACCTGCTTCAACAGCAACAGCGCGAATCTCAGCACCGCTCATTTCATCAAGAGCGCTTACGATTTTTGAGATGTTGACATCCTTTTCAAGCTTCATATTCTTTGTATGAATCTTTAATATCTGCTCTGCTCCACCTTTACCCGGAAGATCAACCTCAACCAACCTGTCAAGACGCCCTGGTCTTATCACAGCAGCATCAAGTATATCAAGCCTGTTTGTTGCGCCGATAATCTTAACATCCCCAAGTGGGTCAAAACCATCAATCTCTGCAAGAAGTTGCATAAATGTCCTCTGCACTTCCCGTTCTCCTGAAGTGCCCATCTCAACCCTTGTAGCCGCGATGGAATCAATCTCATCAATAAATATTATCGTAGGAGCTTTCTCCTTTGCCATCTGAAATATTGACTTGACAAGCTTCGCGCCCTGACCGATAAACTTTTGGACCAGCTCTGATCCGACGATTTCTATAAAAGTCGCATCTGTACTGTTTGCAACAGCTTTCGCAAGTATAGTCTTTCCTGTACCTGGCGGACCATGAAGCAAAACTCCATTAGGCGGAACAATACCGATTTTCCTGAACTTTTCAGGGTTTTTCAGAGGCATCTCGATTACCTCCTTAAGCTCAAGTATCTGCTTTTCAAGACCGCCAATATCTTTCCAGGAGACAGTTGGTTTCTCCATTATTACAAACTTCTCTACATCATAATTTTTAATCTTGCCGAGTTTCCTTATCACAGTAAGGTTCTTCTGCTCAAGAAGTATCTCATCACCGGCATCAAGCTTATCTTCGAGACCTTTCTTTACACCAACGCAAAATACATTTCCATTTTTAAGCTTGACCATAATCTCATTATTTTCAAACACAGAAATAACTTCACCGACAAGAAGCGGCTTATTCTCAAACCGTTTTAACTCTGCCTGCATACGCAGAACTGTAGACTTTAACTGCTTGACCTCTTCATCAGAACCAACCCCTCCCACATTACTCTTTTGATACGTGCTTGGATCGGGAATATAAACATTATTGTCCATAAAAACCAACTTTGTTAGTTAAGATTGATTGCAGAGGTATTTATAAATGTTTACTTTATACCAACTGATAGACCTGCTCTGATATCTCAAAGATAACACTTTCAGACTTCAGATTCTTAAGCAACCGATAAAACTCTTCAGGAGATACATCATAATAATTATTGAGCTCAATAAAGAAATAATCCATCCGTATCTGTTTTGTATTATAGAGTATCTCCAGATTCCGAAACATCTGTTTAGTGATCTTTATCTGTTTGAAAAAATTACCGGGAAGCTCAGCAAAATCTGGTTTTTTATTATAAACAGATTCAATTGAGTGAGCACCATCTTCTTTTTCATGTTTACCAAACGACATATTGACAAACAGATCATCTGACTTCAGCTTCTCCTTCAGAAGGACACCCATTGCAAAACTTTCGACCATGACCCCGAAAAGTTCTGAAGAATCATCATCCATATCATCAAGAAGGCTCCTGAATAGATTAATATGTTCCTTTGATACATTAAGGATCATTTTCGGCATAATACTTGAATTATTGTCCTTAAAAACATATATACATTATGCACAGTCAAGAATCCATATCAAATATATAAAACTAACAAGAACAAACAATCAATATGATCATTTTCGGCATAGAATCAACAGCCCACACTCTTGGCATGGGTATAATGGACAGTAAAGGCAAGTGCCTAACCAATACTAAAAGATCCTTCTTTGTAAAAAAAGGTATTCACCCAAGAGAAGCAGCAGACCATCATGCAGACTGCATCCATGAATTATATGATGAGTGCCTAACTTCTGCAAAAATACAGGAAAAAGATATAGACCTTATCGCATTCTCACAGGGTCCCGGCATTATGGGATGCCTAAAGATCGGCGCAACTTTTGCGCGTACTCTTAGCATGAAACTGAACAGACCAATCATAGGGATCAACCACTGTCTTGCGCACATCTCTATCGGCAAACTTATGACTGGTGCCAAAGACCCTCTTACTGTTTATGTATCTGGCGGAAACTCTCAGATAACAGCTTTTGCAGGAGGAAAATATAGGATATTTGGCGAGACTCTGGATATTGGCATCGGCAACATGATTGACAAATTTGCGCGGGAACTTGACCTTGGCTTTCCTGGAGGTCCTCAGATAGACAAAGTGATGAAAGACGCAAAAAGATACATACCACTTCCATATACTGTAAAAGGAATGGATTTCAGCTTCTCTGGCGTACTTACAGAAGCGCTAAGACAGATAAAGACACATAAAAAACCAATTCCGGATGTTACTTTCAGTCTTGCGGAGAATGCATATTCAATGATCACAGAGGTTGCTGAACGTGGTCTTTCCCACACAGGCAAGAAAGAGCTTCTTCTTACAGGCGGAGTAGCAGCCAGTAAAATGCTCAGAAACAAGCTTGAGATCATGTGTAAAGAGCGTGGAGCAGACTTCTTCGCTGTCCCGATCGAGTTTGCTATGGACAACGGCGCTATGATCGCATGGCAGGGCTATCTTGAGCACAAAGCCGGGCGGCGGCAGAAAATCAAAGATACCAAAGTTGATACCAAATGGCGAACTGACCATGTAGATGTATTCTGGGAATGAATAAAACCATTATATCTAAAAAAGAATATGTATAATCTTGTTACTACATATAAGAAACAAAATACAACAGATTTAAATATATATAATATTACTATTAATACATGGTGAATTCAGTATATTCAAAAAGGATATTTGAAAAAAGAGATAGTGATAACAAAACATTTTATCCATTTTCTATTAATTCTAGACTATATGAATCAGAGTTAGATAAGAAATATGGAATTACCTTAGGTAATTTAAAGAATGGAAAGGAAAGTGGATTTCAAGGAGATTTAGAAAATAATGTTTCTTTTAATGGAGGAAAAGGAGGATATAATCACTCTACTAGAAAAATAAAAGATAAAATTTTAAAGAAATATGAATCTCTTCCAGATTTTTGTTCTATGATTGTAAACACACGAAAAGAATTATTAGAGTATATAAAGAAAATTCATGAATTGAGCTATAATCATTATGTTTGGGCAAAAGAAATTAATTTACAAGGTGATTTTCCTTATTATTGTTGTGGAAGTTCTTCAGGAAATGTTTTTCTAACTTTGATGGATAAAGGGTTCCCAAATTCAGCATTAGTTCATAATTCAAAACAGGATCATTCATATGTAGTCTTGCCTTTCGTGTTTGACAAAAAAAAAGAAAATGGTTTTGTTGTAGTTGATCCAACTTCCGACCAATTATTCAATGATAAAAAAAATGCTCCAAGGAATAATCTCTTTGTTGTCTCTGGAGATAAATGGAAATATGAAACAGATTGGAAACATGGACAGAATTTATATCCCAGTTTAGATGACAAATCAATATTTGCAAATCTCCATACATTAAAATATCATTTAGACTCAGAGATTTGTCTCTCTTATCTTCAGAGTATAGATAAATATTTTAGTGAGGTTTTTAAGAATCAGGTAAAGGTAGATATTGAATCTTTTTAGCAGACGCATTCAACAATAACAAATACAGATATAATCTAAAAGACATGAAAAAAGATACAACATCTAATAAAAACTACAATATACCAGAAATAAAAGAGGTATCATTTTAACCAACAAAACACCAATCAGAAATAGTAAAAAAAACACCATCAACAATATAATCTCCTAAAAGTAGTAATTAACTATAACAAGATACAGTAACATATATATTATTTTATTACAACCTTTTAGAAACACTTCCATACGGCATTAGTCTAATCTGGTTATGACCTGGGCT
>DAOVWP010000089.1 GCA_030636615.1 Candidatus Nanohaloarchaea archaeon | reverse complement strand
GATTCTGTGCGACGCTCTTTCTTCTTCAAAATTGAGAAAACCTGCTGACCCTGAGCAATCATCATCTCAAGCTTTTCTTTCTTCTTTTCTGTCTCTTCAATAAGGTTTGATAAGGAATTTACAAGATTGTTAAGATCTGTTTCTTTTGATTTGAGAGATTCCTCCTGCTTCATAGAAATCACTTCCCTTTTGCTTACAAGAGAGACAAACTTGCGGGTGTTTTCCATCATTGAGCGCATCTCATCCCTGATGCCAAGTATCTCTTCCATACTGCCAGAGGTTTTATCCAGAGTTGGTTTAGCTGATCTATCTACTGCTGCCAGGCTTTCAAGACGGGATTCAAGTTTGTTCATCTTCTCTGTAATTATCTTAAATTGCTGTAAAGTCTGCGGAGAAGGTTGTGGTACTTGTGGTATCTTTATTTTTGAAATCTGAGATTTAATATTATCTATATTTTCAGTTAGTCTTTCAGTTAGTTCAGGAGGTATCCTGAGTTCTGCGGGACCTGTTGATTCAATAGAAGTTATCTTTGTCTCCATAGTGTCAAGCCTTGAGTTGACATTCCCTGCAAGATCTGACAGGCGTTTTGCTTCCTGCGCGCTTATTTTCAGAGACTTGTAATCCATCTGTTCTTTGCGGTTCAGAAGGGAAACAAACCGCTCATTCATTCTCATGATTGAGCTTAGATCTCTTTCAATATTATTGGATGATACTTCTATCCTATCGACCCGTTCCCTGTTTGTCTTCATGGCTTTTTCGAGATCACTTACAAGAACAACAAGTTCGTCAGTTTCAAATGCAGACATCTGAAATATCTTTTTTGAATGATCATCAAGGGTTTTTTTAATATCTTCAAGATCTTTGCGGCCTGAAAGTTTTATCAACTTCATCATGTTATTATTGAGCCGCGCCAGTTCCGCCATCTTTTTGTGGACATCGAGAAGGTCATTGCCTGTAGGTGTGTTGTATCTTTTTGAGTGGGCTGAAACTATGCTTTTTTCAAGTGATTTCTGTTTGATTTCAAGATGTTGGTCGGAAAGCTGAAGGTCTTTTATGTTTGAATAGTTTGTCCGAACTTCCCTTGAAATGTCGTGAATCTTTTTCTCGATTTGTGGAACAACTTTCTTATCCAGATGTTCTTCTTCATCAATCAATTTTAGAAGAGTTTTATTCATAGAGACTAATTTTTTTATGTGGTCTTGAGAATTTTCTACAGGTTTTTTTGATACATTTTCTACCTCATTCTTAAGAGTAGTTATCATCTTATCATGAGAGTGTATCTTTTTTGCAAAGGTCTTGAGAGCATCTGTTGTCTGCCCCATGACTTTTCGGATCAAAATAAGTTGTTTGCTCAAATCATTGATAGATCTTACCATAAATTTGTCAGATGCAGGCTTATTATCCTTAGTCATTTTAAAAGATCCCCTGTCTAAATATTTGTTGTCCTGGCATTTATATATGTGTTTCAGGACGAGTCGTTGCATAGTTTCTTTATCCTTTCCCATTCACGATCTGTGTGTTTCTGGATTGTCTCGACAATGTTTTGGTTTTCCGGTCTTAGCAGATGTCTGAACCGTCTCTGGGATTTAAGCCATTCTATAATTGGAATTTGGTCTGAGGGTTCATAATTTAGCTTCCATCTTCTGCCATCCTCTATCTCAAAAAGAGGCCAGAATCTTGTCTCTACTGCAAGTTTGGCAATCTGGATGGCCATATCGCTCCTGAAACCCCAACCTGCCGGGCATGGTGATAAGATTGTCAGGAATGCCGGACCGTCTGTCTCAAAGGCTTTTGTGGCTTTTTCAACGAGGTCATTCCATTTCCAGGGATTTGCCTGCGCAACATAAGGTATGCCGTGCGCGGCGACAACTTCAGTCATGTTTTTCTTGAACTCTTCCTTGCCCTGATGAACTGTTCCTGCCGGTGTTGTCTTTGTTGCTGCACCATAAGGCGTAGCGCTTGATCGCTGGATACCTGTGTTCATGTATGCTTCATTATCATAACAGACATAGACAAGATCATGTCCTCTCTCAAGCGTACCTGAAAGAGACTGCAGACCAATGTCATAAGTGCCGCCGTCACCGCCGAATGCGACAAATTTTATCTTTTTTCCTTTAGGAAGCTTGTTCTGTTTTTTTAGGGAGCGGTATGCTGTTTCAACACCGCTGAGTGTCGCTGCCGCATTCTCGAAAGCGTTATGTATCCATGGCACTTTCCAGGCAGTGTAGGGATAAATTGTTGTTGCAACCTCGAGACATCCTGTTGCATTTGATACCACTACATCTGTGTTGGCAGATTTGAGAACCAATCTTGCTATGATAGGGGCTGCGCAACCGGTACAAAGTCTGTGACCCCCAGTAAGGCATTCTTTTTTGCTGACCAGATCTTTAATGTTTACCATAAATATCACTCCCTTACTCCAAGATATACCTGTTTTGGGATCTCTTTGCTGTATGTGATCTTTTCGAGACGCGCATATATGTCTTTAATCATAGGAGGAGTTATCTCTCTTCCGCCAAGACCATATATGTAACCTGCAACAATTGGTCTTTCCTTAAGATCATACATGGCGGATTTCATCTCCATCAACAACGGTCCGCCTTCTGCGCCGAAAGAATCTGAGCGGTCAAGTACTGCTATCACTTTTACATGTTCAAGGACTTTTTGTATCATATCTTTTGGAAATGGTCTGAAAAGGTTAATCTTGAGAAGACCTACATTTTTACCTATTTCTCTGAGCTGGTCTACAACTGTCTTT
>DAOVWP010000048.1 GCA_030636615.1 Candidatus Nanohaloarchaea archaeon | reverse complement strand
GTTTTGGTCTTCAAGAACACTACCAGACACACTCACATTTATGCCTGCTTTATTGAATCTTTTGACAGTATCTTCAACAAATTTCATAACTACAGAACTCTTAGGATTATAATAATTCTGGCCGTACGCATGCTCCTTGTCAATACACAGGACATATTCTGCAAGCCGATCAGTTTCAATATTAACAAAAGCAACACCTCTTGATTTAAACTCATCTTCAAGATATGCTGAAGCAGGCGTCACAATATTCACACCAACGCTAACCATAGACTCATCTATTCCCGCATTTTTCATAATCTCTCTGAACCGATCGATTTCCGCAGGATTTGTCACAAACGATAACATGACTCTCAAATTTGTATATCCTTTATGCAATAGGTTCTTTATTGCTTCCAGCTCAACATTAAGGATACTGGGATCAACCATAGCCCGTCTTATACCGTTCATTCCAAGTTTAGGGTTTGCTTCATCCCTTTCAATCTTTTCTCCGCCTGCAAGTTTACCAAGATCAACAGAATTTCCGCAGAACAACAGATAATTGATTGGTTTCTTGCCGCATTTCTTAGCAAATCTTTCAATAAGCTCCTCAATATGCGCAGAAATATTTTTTGAATACCCGCCTTTGATCAGCTCAACCGGATGCTTTCCAAGTTTGTATAATATAGACTCTCCACGAAATATTCCTATACCATCGCAAACCTCAACAGATTCATTAGCTGCATCTGCCAGATCAATCATGACCTTTGTAGCGGTTATCAGCTCACCACCAACTTTTTCATTATTATCGTCCATTGTGTTAACATTATCCTGAAGTGTTTTATACTTTTCCTTTTCATCTTCAACTTTCACAGGTGGCATTTCAATCTCCTTTGCGCAATATACAATACCTTTAAACCCGTCAATCACAACTTCCTGACCGTTGCTGACATTTTCATAAGCTGTTTTTGTATTGACTATAAGCGGAATCCCAAGCTCTCTGCAGATTATTGACATATGTGAATTGGCGCCGCCTTCATCAGTAACAATCCCTTTGATCTTATCACTGGCTATAATGATCTCCGGTCCGATTTTTGATGCGACCACTATACACTCATCCATAATCTCACTTACTTCATCCATATTGTTCAGTTTAAACACATTACCTCTGTTTGTTCCTTTTGATGCATTTAACCCGCCAATGATCGGCTTGTCGACAATGCTTTCTATACCGGATTCCTCTTCATCATTTGCTGAGAGTTTTGCCTCGCTCATTTGTGTTATGAACACACGATCTCTTCTGATTGCCCACTCAAAAAGTTTGGCAGTCTTGAAATTTTTCTGTATATTCTCGCATGTTCTGGTTATAAATTTAATCTCTTTATCACTAAGACTTTGCCCAATTGCTTCGTCAGGCGGCACTTTCTCTTTCAGTATCCTTCCGTTTACTGCATGCTTTACAAACTTCCAGTCCTTTGAATTTATTTTTTTACCTATTATATTCTTACCGGAGGAATCAACCACAAATATATCCGGCGTAATCTCACCAGTACCGGTTATGCCTGAGCCGATAGAACTTTCGATATAAAAATCACTATTATCATTTGTCGGGTTGATCGTGCTCAGATTACCTGATTTGTCTGCATCTATCATCTCCTGCACAATGACTGCAAGAGCAAGATCATCATCAGGACTGAACCGATCCCTTGCATATAACAACTCTTTCAGGAATGATGATGCCCATATCTCCTGCACCTTATCACAAACACCTTTAGATCCGTTTACAAAAAGACATGATTTATAGAACCCATTGTACGATATCTTCGACTTCTGGCCGACATATTGGCTTGCCCTTACAGCAACGCAAAGATCAATCTGCCGTGCATTCAGCAGATCAAGCTGTTCTTTGCTGACATTATGCATATCTTTATCTGTTCCAAGAATAGCATATTGCTCCTTTATTTCAGACTGCACACATTTTGGCATCTTCCCGTCAAGAATCTTTTTGCGTATCTTCTCAGAATTTTCACAGAGACTATCATAGTCACTGACATCAGTATTAGTCAAAAGATCGTTTATCTCCTCAGATATCCCGTTCTCTTCAAGAAATTTATAGAAAGCATTACTTGTTATTACAAACCCTTTTGGAATAGGATAACCCTTGTTTATCAGCACAGAGAGATTAAATGCCTTATCTCCGACTATATTCAGATCTTTTTTACTGATTGCTGCAAAATCCAGAGAATAATCCATATACACTATTTCTATGCCTTTTAATAAAAAGTTTTTACAACTCAACTCAAGAATCCTATTTCTTTACAATATCTTTCTTGATAATTTTTGTGCCGCACCCGACTTTATCGCCAGCTCTCCTGAAAGCTTCTTTTATTATTGTATCTTTTCCTTTGAGCGTCCTGACTGTGACGACTGGCTGTCCTGCTTTAACTCTTGCAGCCCTGCCTGTCGGTTTTCCAAATGGTTTTCTCATTCCGTCATAAAAACGGTCTGCCTGAGCAACAGCTGCCTGAGCATGTTCTCTTAGAATTTGATGAGGTATTACGTTAAGCTTAAGATGAAACTGTTTGTCATCAACATTTTTTCTGATATACGCACCTGCAGAAACCCTCATAGCTTCAAGCGCAAGATCTCTTATCTGTATATCTTCAATTGTAACAAGTGAAAATTCAACTTCTGCATCAATTTTGGTGTTTCCTATGTTATATCTTGCAATCCTGTTTCCAGGAATACCTTTGATATAATTAATTTTCTGGACTTTTTTTGATGTCCTCGTAAAAGGTCTCTCAAAATTCCGGTATATGCTTGCAGGTCGTCTTGCTACCATATCAATCAACATTAATTTATAACAGATACTCAGTTATATGAAAGAAATAATCCCTATAACTCCTGTTTATAACCAATATTTATGAGAAATCTTTTTAAAGGTTATTATCTTCTAACAAAAATAATTGAAATCAAACTATATAAATCACACAACCTAACTATTATAATTAATAAATGAGCTGATCCAGATGAGCGGACTGACACTTACAAGCCCGGTATTTGTTCACAATAAAAACATACCATATAAATACACCTATACAGGTGAAGATATAAACCCACCACTGGAAATAGACAACATCCCTGATAACACATCATCACTTGTACTGATAATAGATGATCCTGACGCACCAGTCGGTACATGGGATCACTGGATCCTCTATAATATACTTCCGACAGATAGGATAGAAGAAGACTCTGTCCCCTCTGGAGCAACACAGGGAGAGAACAGTTGGGGAAATAAGGAATATGGTGGACCATGCCCTCCGTCAGGTACTCACAGGTATGTTTTCACACTATATGCCCTTGATACAATGCTTGTCATAGGTAGCTGTGCAGACAAGAACAAAATCATATCTGCTATGGACGGACACATAATAGAAAAAGCAGAACTTATAGGTTTATACAGTAAATAAACATATGATAAACTTCGAATAAAGGTGATTGATATTTCCCAAAATATGATGGAACAACTCTCAAAAATGACAAAAGAGCAAAGAATGCATGTATATCAGGCAAATAACCTGCCTCAAAGCCAGATAGATCAGATAGAAGCATCTTTTACGCCGCAGCATCCACAGGCTCAGCCGGCAAATCCACAGGATTCCTGTATATTCTGCTCAATTGTAAATGGATCTACCCCATCAAAGAAAGTCGCAGAAAACGCAGATTTCGTTGCCGTCCTTGATATCCAGCCAAAGACACCTGGCCACACAGTCCTGATCTCAAAAAGGCACACAGACAAGTACGACACACTTTCTGATACAGAACTAGCATCTCTCAACATGATAAAGCATACAGTCCTTGACAAACTCACAAACTCTCTTGGAGCAACAGGAAGCACAATCATGTCTGTAAATGGTGTCAGTTCAGGACAGAAAGTTCCACACTATGCAGAACATATAATTCCAACTTATGGCGAGTTCCCGGAACTTCCCGGTTTTGACATGATCCATGCCCAGAAATCAAGCAACCTTGTTCAGGGCATAATTGATAGCAAAGTGGAAAACGCTCTTCTTGATACAAAGACAAAAGTGAAGAAAGAAGAAAGGGATTTCAGTTTTTAGAGGTATGATATGAAAAAATCCCAGCTTTCAAAAAGAGATATCAAAGAGATCCTGCTAAACTTCCCTCAGGCGCAGATTTCAAAAAAAGACCGCGCAGAACTTATAGATAACAGTATTGTTATACTAAACGATAAACCTCTCTTCTTTTTAAAAGATTCTAAATATATACCGACACTCCGACAGGTAATGGACAACGACCTTGGTCTGAAAAAGATATCTGTTGACAGTGGCGCTATTCCTTTTGTTATAAAAGGCGCAGATATTATGCGCCCGGGCATAACCAGAATCGATGATGGCATAGAAATAGACGATTTTGTCATTATAGTTGATAATACCCATGGAAAACCTTTAGCTATAGGGCAGGCTTTATATGATAGTGAAAACCTGAAAAAATCCACCTCAGGAAAAGTCATAAGAAATCTCCATTACGTAGGAGACAGTATTTGGACTATGTGATAAGCGCAAGCATAACTCCTACAATCAAAGCAGTCACAAAAACAAGACAAAGCACCTGATATTTAAGATTCTTATTTATCTCAAATACTGGATTTCCCCTTCTGATAAATATTGCCGATTCATTTTCAAACCGATCAAAATGCCATCCTCTCTCTTCGAGACATTTACTTTTTATTTCAATCTCGGGATCATATTTTGAAATCTCGACAATTTTGTCATTTTCCTCAAGCAACTTACTCATAACAATTAATTGACAACATCATCATAAATATTTTACTCTATAAACCGAACTTTTCTTCGCTGATAACATCATTTTCATCAAGGAAAATCCTGACAGATTTAACATCTCCATTAAGCGCAGAATCAAAGTACAGCGTATATTCAGCAGGACCTGTCCGGTTTAACATATTGATCGTATGTTCAGGATATTCCGGGTTGACCATATCACAGGAAGCAATCTGTGGCAGGAACACAAAATCCTTATCCTCTTTAGTTCTGACAACAACAGTAAGCTTTGTCTCAGCAGATTTATCATGTTTTATCCTTATTACACTAAATCCACCGACAGACTCTATACTATATTCTACCATAAGAAATACCATATTATCTATTTAATCTTACTAACTGCTTCATTATGGGCTTCAATATAGCGCC
>DAOVWP010000119.1 GCA_030636615.1 Candidatus Nanohaloarchaea archaeon | reverse complement strand
TGGGATCCCTGACAACATATTATGTAGGTCTTATGGGAGAAAAGACAATACTGTCAAGATATATAAACGAAAAGAATGAGAAAATCGCAAAAGCAAGAAACCTTTTCAACAGATACGGTACACCTATCCTCTTTTTCTCATGGCTGCCCATAATAGGCGACGTATTAGCTTTATTCGCCGGCATGGCAAGAACCGACATACACAAGTTCACCCTGTTCGTATTCTCGGGCAAGCTCGCAAGATATGTGTTTATCGTATTCTTTTTTTCAGCATGATTGCTGGTTTCGCATCATCAAAACGGTTTTTATCATTGTCTCATGAACAAATATATATATCCTTAAAACCTATACTTAACAGGTGCATTTTTTATGGCAAAATGTTCCCCTAATAAGTGGATATTAATAATTTATTTTGCACCAAAAGATTAAATTAAGGATATGTGATTGATATGGAATTGAAACTCTTAAAGCCAGAGGATGTACTTGTGCCTTGTGATGTGCCTCAGAATATGGTAGATACATATATTGAGAATTTCTTGGGTATGACACATAATACTGGGAAGCTGATGCTGTTTGCAGGAGATCAAAGAATTGAACACGCCAAGGGGAACAAGGATTTCTGTGGTGATGGTATCGCTCCGGAAGACAACGACCCGGAACATCTCTTTAGAATAGCAAAAGATGGTGAGATTGGAGTTTTTGCAGCACAGCCAGGTTTAATAACAAGATATGCTATGGATTATAAAGAAGTTCCTTATCTTGTAAAAATGAATTCAAAAACTAATTTTGTAAAAACAGAACAGGATGATCCTTACAGCAGCCTGGTAATTAATATAGATGATATTGTTGAATTAAAGAATAATGCAGGACTAAACATTCCAGCTGTTGGGTACACAGTATATCTTGGAAGTGAATATGAAGACCAAATGATAACTGAATCATCAAATATAATACGAGGTGCGCATAAAAACGGAATGCTTGCTGTTCTTTGGATTTATCCGAGGGGGGCAGCTGTGACTAAAGATGATGAAAAAGATCCTCATTCAATTGCAGGGGCAGCAGGTTATGGTGCTTCTGTAGGTGCAGATTTTGTTAAGCTGAATTATCCTTCAGACTCAAATCCGAAACTATTTAAAGAAGTGGCAGGTGCTGCAGGAAGAACAGGAGTTGTATTCGCAGGTGGTTCTTCAACTGATCCAAAAGAGTTTTTAGAACGTCTTTACGACCAGATTTATGTAAGCGAAGCAATTGGAAATGCGACTGGAAGAAATTTACATCAAAAACCTCTTGATGAAGCAATCATGATGTGCGATGCCATATCTGCTATTACATTATATGGTCAAGATGTAAATACAGCTATGGAAATATACGAAGGCAGATTAACTTTAGATAATGTCAAAAAGGGCATCATATTCACATAAAAAGTTTAGCCCGACCTTCATCAAAACTTATTGCCCCCAACAGGGCATTTCTTTTTTATTTCTTGATGGGTTTAATACTCCGATGCTCTGCATCGGTTAACAACCATCAAGAAAGATAGGAATTACCGTCTTGAAAATCCACGTAATATCACGGAGCTCTGCTCCGTGGGATAGTGGATTTTAGGCAATTCCTTTATTTTTTCCCAGAACTTTCTTTTCTTTTTCCGGCCTTTCAGAACATAGGCGTCCATTCATTATCATTCTTCTTCTTCGGAACCGGATCTTTCTTCTGGTCAAATCCAAGCATCCTGTTGAATGCATCATCTTTGGCCGCATCATCATTGTTTGACTGCGGTTCAGGAGGTCTTGGATTATTGTCCTCAGGCACCCTTGACATACCGGGATTTCCGTTAACATCAGCATCAGACCTTCCAAAATTCCCAAAACCAGATGCCACCGGTTCAGGAACACTCTCCCTTTCAGGAAGCCTTTCAGGAAGTGGCTGAACTTCTTCCCTTCTCATCTCAGGCTCAAAAGAGCTCTGCACAGGGGGTGGTGTAGGTGTTGGTGGTGTACTTTCCTCAGCATTTCCTCTGCCGAACATAGAGAATATAGATGGTTTTTCCTCTTTTTCAGGAACATCTTCTTTAGTATACTGCTCTTCATACACATCCATTGCTCGCTTTTTAAGTTTTGCAAGCTTGCTTGTGGAAGCAGAAGAATCAGAGCTGAAAAGATGACCATATTTTCCGTTAGGCGCAGAT
>DAOVWP010000068.1 GCA_030636615.1 Candidatus Nanohaloarchaea archaeon | reverse complement strand
CAGGATCAACCAAGATTTTAAAGATGTCTGTGCTGAGCGCAACAAGATTTTTGATGGTGAGCGTGGTCAGTCCTTGACTTAGATACTCCTGTAAAAGTATCAAAATACTGATTTAGAACACTTGTATACATAATCTTACTTTAGACAAACCAAATAAAGATACTTAGTTTCAGCCTTAAACCAAAACAAGCCCTTCTAAACCACACAAATATTGTTCTTACACAAAAGAAGTAACAAAACAATATCTTTATAAAGATTATTCTCTTACAGTACTACTATGAGCCTTGTATGTGAGTGGAAGGAAAATCCAGAGGATTGTGTTATGATTTACTATAATCCTTCTGAATTAGAGTATCTATCACCACAATTATCATCTTATGATCAATCAAAATCACCCAAAGAAACAATCTCTTATGGGGACATATCTAAAAAGCGTAAGACTGTTGCTAAGCCAAGAACCAAAATAAAATCTTCTGCTCGAAAAACACCTACTAAAGTAGCTGTCAAACCGACTCTTAAACCAAAAAAAACACCCACAACTCCTGTAAAAACATCAGGGACATACAAGAAAAAGCAAAAGCAGAAAGTAAGACCAACCAAAACAAAACCAGTTAGTAAAACTATAACAAAACTACCTTATGATAAACTTGATTATGACGACCTTGGTTTAAAAATATTCATCCCAGGAAAAGCCGGTCTTTTGACTAAACCTCAATGCAATTATTACAAAAAACATCTTAAACCAATACTCGATAAAAGATCTATAGAAGACAAACTTAAAGAATATGGAAACAAGATAGGTAAGACTACAGAGAAATATGGATCTGACCATATTCTTAACCAACAGGATCACGACAACTGCATGATTCTCGCATTAGAATATATACGAGTTAAAAAGATCAAAGAATACAGCTTATCCGTTTCATCAATTGCTGCTGATTATAATATGTATGACACAGCGGCTGAGATCCTTACAAATAACAATGATCCTATGAATGCCTTGCTTTTTTATGCAGCCAAAGATGTTACTGGCATTAAGAAGTTCTTTAATTCAAACAGAGGTTTAAACACAAACAAAAAAGCTCTTGATGACCCAAAAATGATGAAAAAGGTTCTATCTCTATGTTTAGATAGCATATATAGGATTAAATCTGACCCATCTCTTTTAGCTGATGTTGGGAAAAGTACCGATGAATCAAGAAAACACTATATTGAAGGCGCTATGGAGATGTTTGTCTCCCGCTATAATCTGTTTAATGAAACATATTCAAATGAACCTATGCCATACGATTTGGTTGATGGTTACCACAGGATCAATCAGGATTTTAAGGATGTCTGCGCTGAACGCAACAAGATTTTTGCAAAAGAGCGCGAAGGTTTATTTCCTGACTTAGATACTCCTGTAAAAATATCAAGATACTGATCTTTTTTTCACAAAATCAAAAGACTTCTAAATAACACTTGTTGAAGCAGCATATATCCAAAACATATATGCTTATATATGACTACATCCAAAATAATCAATATATTTAATTATTGGTGATTTGTCATATGTTCGGAACAAGTTGGAAAGATGCATCAACAATAGAAAGATATCTTATCGCTATTTTTTATGGTGCAGTTATTATCGGTGCACTTACTTTATATGCTTCAATAATTGAGGGATGGAATCATCCAACTAAAGTTCACAATGAATTTAATGATGAATTTGGTCTAAGTGTAGGGATGTATGATTCTGACATAATAGATATAATAATTTCCAACATGAATGTCATAGTGCCTTGGCTTGTCGTCTTCATAATTCTTTTCGGTCTTCTTGAGACTTTCGAGTTGTTTGGGTATGAAGGAAGAAACCTCAGGATTGCTCTTGCCGCAATTATCGGCTCAGTCTTTGGTTTGTACCCACCAGCTGCTGCAGTTATACTTTCAATAATGATTTATGGAGGTATCTGGATAATTGGTCTATCTGTATATGCAATAGCTATGTATGTGCTCATTGCAGGGCATCATAAACTTGGTACAGGTCTTTTCAAATCCACCACAGCATACAACCAGTCAAAACATGATTATGATGTAAGCAAGGTTCATCTAAGAGATGATAAATACGATAAACTTGCTGAAAGTACTCTTGGTAAAGAAGAATCCCATTTGATGAAAGAGATTGCTCGTGATGAAACACTTGTCAAGAGGGGTGAGCACAGGGCAAAGATGCTTGAGAAGACTATCGGTAAAGATCTCAGTTCAAAGACTAGCGATATCAAAAATGATTTTGAAGCAATAAACAAGACAATTGATCATTTTTCAGATGTTTCAAAATCAAAAGGTGCGTCGTTACCTGTTTCAGATATTGTAGGTAGACTCAACGCAATTAAAGCAGATTTCAGTCATATAGATTCCAAAGATTTAAGTGCATCAGGAGATAGCATCAAACAGTTGTTGACCTCATATGCCCGTGAACTTGAGAGTGCCAACAGATACCTTAAAGATATGACTTGGTCTCAATCTAAAACCACGCTTCGTAAAAAAATAGAGGGGCATATTAACAAATATGCTGATGCTATTAAGATAGCGCATCTGAAAACTACTTTTGGAGGAAGCGATCTTAAAGGATACAGAAAAACTGTTGAACTAGAAATTAGAGATTTAAAAGAGACTTGCGATAAACTTCAAAGACAGAGAAAAAAATATAATCAGACATTAGACAAATTATCAAGAGCGGGTGAGAACTTTGGCAGTAAAGCGGTGGCTGAGACAAGCGCAGCAGATATGGCTGCCGACAAAGCAGAATCTGTTTCACAGGCAACTCAGCAGCTAAGTGAACTTAATATCCCTGAGTACTATAATGGTGTTGAGAAAAAACTTCAGGAGCTCATGAGATTCAAAACCGCAGAACTTCTATTGATTGATCATGTCATGATAAAAATTCCCGAAGAGATTTCCCATGAAATAAAGCATGAGATTGGCAAATATAAGGGAGATTGGTCTCATGAATTATTTGAAAATGCAATGAATGCTGTAATGAGAAACCTTATGGCTCGTGTTGAGGCAGAAAAGCATAAACTCGGCGATGAACTTGAAGGACTGAACACACCAATCCATCTTAATCTTGCTCTCTCCCGTGATAGGTCTAGCTGGCTTGTTCTTAGCGTAGCAGTAAAAGTAGGCGATGATACAGTTGAATTGAAATATCTTAATGCAAATGTACCAGGCAACAATCCGGGTATTAGTACTTCAGGGAATTACGGCCTATGATATATATACCTACCACTCCAAATAAAAAATATGAACTTTGAGTCATTTCTATATAATCTTGATGCTCTCGGCTTATCAGACATAATTCTACCCTTTCTTTTTGTCTTCGTGATAACTTATGGAGTTCTCTCAAACCTGATACTTTTCAAAAAAGCAAAAGCTGTTGATGCCATAATAGCATTGATCTTCGGAGCATATGCAACACTCTATGCCCCATTTGCAGGATTCCTGAGAGAATTTATAGCAACTTCAGTCATTGTAATGATTCTCATAATCATGTGTATAATAGTGATCGGCTCATATCTCATGTTCTCTCATGGAAAAAAACCAAACTCACATCTTAAATATGGTGTCCAGAAGAATGCAAAGACTGTTAGTTGGATACTTCTTATTGCAGTAATACTTTTTTTCAGGGATGCATTAAGAAACAACAATATAACCTATCTTGACCCTGTACTTGATTTGATCCCAGGCATAATCACAATTT
>DAOVWP010000122.1 GCA_030636615.1 Candidatus Nanohaloarchaea archaeon | reverse complement strand
TGCCCTTTTATCAAAAAGATTTGACTATAAGACAAATATAGTCACAGACTCAAAACCGCTTATAGATGAAATCACAAAAATCCGCCATCTCATAAAGATTGCAAAAGATCCGACAAGAGGAGGACTTTCAGCTGCCCTGAACGATATATGCGCAAAAAACAAAGTAGGTATGCTTATAGATGAAGAATCTGTTCCTGCAAAAGATGAGGTAAGAAAAGTTGTAGATCTGCTTGGCATAAACCTGTATGACCTTGCCTGCGAAGGTCGTTTCGTCTGTGTTGCTAACAAAGACAACGCAGATAAGATTGTAGATATATTGAAACAATTCAATCCTGATGCCTCTATAATAGGAGATATAACAAATGATAATAAAGTAATGATAAAGACCTTCCTGGGCAGCACTATTTTGCCCCCACCTACAGGAAGGATAATTCCAAGAATATGTTGATGTTTATGCATGAGTTGGGAATAACAAAAACAATCATAGATCTGTTACAGGATGAATGCTCAAAAAGAGACATAACCTGCCTGAAAAGCGTAACAATCGAGCTGGGACAGTTGAGTACATATACTGCGGACTCAATTAAGTTTTACTTTGAAACGATTAAAAAAGACTACCCTAATATAAAAAATACAGACCTAAACTTTATCGAAATCAAAGGCGCTCTAAGATGTATAGACTGCAACGCAATCTCAGAAATAACAGACAATACAACAATTTTCTGTCCAGCCTGCAACTCAGCGAATATTGAAATTTTTCAGGGCAAAGATGTTAACATAAAAGAGATTGGGGTTGACTAAGATGTGTGATGAATGCGGATGTGACCATGACAACAATGACAGACCAAAGAAGATAGAGATCAACAGGTCTGTAAATGAGGCAAACAATATTATCGCAGACCAGATAAAAGATTTCCTGAAAGAAAAAGAGATATTCTGTATTAATCTGCTAGGGTCTCCCGGAAGCGGAAAAACAACAGTTATAGAAGGCATATCAAAACATATCGACCCGAAAGATATAGCAGTGATACAGGGTGATCTTGAATCCGATATAGATAAGATACGCCTTGAAGAAGCAGGGATTTATACTTATCAGATAAACACTCACAGCGGATGTCACCTTAATGCCGCAATGATAAACAAAGCCCTTATGGATATGGATCTCACCAAAAAGAAGTATCTTATAATAGAGAATGTAGGAAACCTGATCTGTCCTGCAGGTGTAAAGATCGGACAGCATATGGATGTGGTGGTCAGCTCAACTACAGAAGGATCAGATAAACCGAAAAAATACCCATTGATCTTTATGGACTCATCTCTGGTCATAATATCAAAGACAGATCTTGCCGGTGCCGTAGATTTTGATGAAGATCGCTACATTAAAGACATCACCAATATCAACAGCAGGATCAAGATAATAAAGACCTCATCAAAAGACACAGATTCCTTTGCAGAGCCATCACATTATCTTGATCATCAAAGGAAACATCTTCTTGGACACAGTCATTAACCAAACCAATCAAATAGATATATACTCTTAGGACAAATCTTATACCATATAATTAACAATAATATGGTGATTGTGGAATGGTTAAAAAAAAGGTTTTGGTTGTTGAAGATTCAATTTTTATAGCAAAAGCAATCAAGCAACTTCTCGAATCCGAAGGGATAACAGCAAACACTACAAGCGACGGTGCAAAGGTTGTGGATCTCGTAAAGGAAGGCAAATACGACCTTGTAGTTCTCGATTTGATGATGCCCGACTTCTCAGGGAAAGATGTGTTTTATATGCTAAAAGCTGATCTGAATACTAACGATGTTCCTGTCCTGATACTGACAGCAAAAGTTGATGCGCTGAAAGAGGATAAAGAATTAAGGGACTGCGACAAGTTCATGCGCAAACCCTTTGATAATGACGAACTGATTGAAGTTATTAAAGGTCTGCTACAAAGAGACAGTGCTTAAGGTGTATTTAATTTGAAAGCCAAACCGGATTCAGCCAAAACAGATAAAATCAATATATTCAAATCACCAAATCTCTGGTTAAAACAGAAATTTTCCCGTTCATATACACTTTATGGTATTACCTT
>DAOVWP010000088.1 GCA_030636615.1 Candidatus Nanohaloarchaea archaeon | reverse complement strand
GGATAAATTCACGATAAACATAAATCAGTTTCTTAAAACAAAAACAAGCAAACGCAAGAGTTGATACTATGTAAACCGCCATCATCATCATCTGAGCTTTTGTCAGTCACATCGCATCACCTCAATTATAATTTATATACAACATTTATACTCTGTTTTTATAAATATTTCGGCACGATCAGAAAAACCTATATCAAATCTCCAATAAACCCGACAGAAGATATAGTGTCCCCAAGACCGACAGTAGTCTTAACATGTTTGCTCTCTTTCATAGGGACTACCATAAAATAATATTTTCCTGACTCAAAGACACCTTCTCCGATCTTTTCCATATTAGTCATTTTCTCAAACCTTTTCAGCTCATCAATACCGCGCTCAGATATGGAATATTCAAGATTGATATCAATATCATCCACATTTTTTATTATCTGTTTCATAGATTTAGTAAATACTGTCTCTGAAGAGAAAAGAAGCGCATCCAAAAGCTGGTGCGGATTACCATACTTTTTTTTCACAAGACAGACCATATATCCAAGATTATGTATCTGTATCCGTGATACACTGGTTTTAGCCATGATCTTTTTAGCCGCTTCACAAAGCTTTACAACACCATAATCCGAGTATTTAAGATCATCCGCAAGCTTCTCTTCGTCAAGACCTCTCAAGAGGATCTCACACTCTCTTTCGTTGCATCCAAGACTATCGCACTCGCTCATCACAAACCGCGCAAGTTTCTCAACATGTTTCCTGTTCTCTTCCGATGTAAATTCAAAATGTATCTTCAGCTCACTATTAACCTTTTTCATCTTTGCAAGTTGTACTTTTACTTTGAAAAAACTATTTTCACTATTTGGCAAATTCTGGTATCCGCTCAGAAAGACTCTTTTGACGCCGCGAAAAATTTCATCAAAATTATCTTCAAATTCTGCAGGAAATATTGGTTCTCTGCCGGAAGGTCTGTATGATATAATAAATCTGTTTGATCTTGGCACAAAAAACATTTCATCTCTGGTTGAGACTTTCATCCCTTTCTTGAACTCAAATATCAGGTTTGTCTTTGAATCTTTTGTATTCACCGCTTCTTTTGGCTTAACAAGATGAATATTTCCAAGACTGTGTATCGGCATCACAACATTTTTTTCATACATCTCAGCTTCTTCATCTGCAAGCATAGAATTGAACACAATCACTTTACCTATACCAATTCTTGACAGAAGGTTTGCAACAATCCCTGCCTGTCCACCGATAAGTCTCTTGTCATATTCAATCTTTTTCCTAAGCCACTCGTAAGTGATCATATCCTTTACAATCCACTCTCTTGCCTTACCATCTCTCATGGATGCCAGAAGACCGTTCTTAAAATCATCAACAGACCTGATCTCAGACTTGCCGTTTTCTTTAGTCGAATAATCTTTATAGTCAAGAAACTCAATCAAATTTTCATCGACATATTTGATATCATCAATATTTGTATTGAACGCGATAAACACAGATCCGATAAATCTTGCTTTTTTCTCAAACTTTTTAGTGGTATTCTCATACATCTCTTTCCAGTACTTCTGATCCATAAGAATTACCTGTGCTTTTCTTTTTCAAGGGTTCCTATCTTGTCTGATCTTCCTGATGCAAGTATGCTCTGCCCCATAAATCCATGATCCGGTTCAGGCAGGACAAACATATCTTTAAGCGGATCAAGCGCATGCGCAGATATTGCAATATTCTGGGCAGCCTCGAAATTTTTGTCTATGCCAAAAAACCCCTTGTTCTCTTCCTTGTACAAATCGTCATACTTTATGTTCTTGTTAAGATATTCCTTGATTTTTCTCAGAGCAATCGGTGCTTCAAGATTTCTGGTTGAATCCTTTCCCATTTCCCATACAAAAAATGCATTATCCATTCCCTTTTCTTTCAGCATCCATACCCATCGATATATCTTTTCAATATCTTCCGTAAGTACTCCCAGCATCTTATGCAGTCCGTCATGGGATGATGGTGGATTGATATGCACCATTGACACATACTTCCCGTCACCTGATTTAAGCATATTTATCTGCTCTTCAGGGTTAAGCAGGTTAAGTGTGAGATGCTCAAAATCAAGAGTATATGATATGTTTTTAAACCTGTAATGTTTGTTGAATGCCCTGATGATATTGATATGATCAATTATCCTCATGATCTTTACTTTTCCTTCCATCCCTTCATTAAGTTTCGTCTGGGTTTCTATATAGAAATGAATCTTGCTCTTGTAAAGATATTCATACACATTTACATCTCCCTTACGCTCGCCTTTCATTTTTTTAATTATATCCTCCTGAGCGGCAATGTTTGGATTCCTACCTGCATCTATATATTTGCTTTTTTCCACACCGCTAAGTTCCATATCAATATTGTCAACAGGCATAATTCTCTGGTCAAAATGTCCCTGTATATATTTTCCTGCAACAGCAGAAACCATTTTCTTCAGGGCTATATGCGGCTCACCATTCAGCGCTTCTGAAAGCTTGATTATATTGTCAGGATCAATAAACATCTCAAATGTCATATCCTCTTTTTTCTTGATTCCGTTTCTGAAAGTATTGATCCACCACTCTTTATCCTTCTCTTTTTTCAACAGGGCAAAATACTTATGGACTTCTCCATCCTCTGCAGCTTCATTTTCACCTGCTCCGCTATACTTCTCAGCAACAATATATTCATAGAGCGGATCTTTGGTGATATACATCCATTTTGCAATCACATGATATGCCATCTTCTCTTCCTGAGC
>DAOVWP010000015.1 GCA_030636615.1 Candidatus Nanohaloarchaea archaeon | reverse complement strand
GATCGAGGGAAAGACCGCGCTTACTTCAGCGGCCACAGCACTGAAAGATAAACCGGTAATCACCCTTGACACAAAAAACATAATGGGTGTAGTTGTTCCAAAGATAGTTTTTGTGAATATGTCGGAAAAATATTATGTGATGGACTTTATTGATTATGTTTCTTTTAACAAATTTTTGTTTAAGAATGCAAATGTTTTTCATTATAATCCAAAATTGGATGAAATACTTGTTAATTTTGGGAGATTTATTGCAGTGTTCCATAATAAGAATAGGATTAAGGGTGATGTGTGTCACTTACATGGTGATATGAATTACAAAAATATAGGTTTTTTTAAAGATAAACTTGTCTTGATTGATCCATCATCCTATTCTTCTTTTATAAAGCGTTCACAATATTATGAAATTGGAAGAATTTTAGTGAATTTTTTCCCATCCAATTTAATTTATCTTGTTTTGGTTGGTCATAAATCGAGGATGATTAAAATGTTTCTTAAAGGGTATATTTCAGAGACAGATATTTCTTTTTCTTTTGATAAGTTGCTTAAATGTCTAAGACATATAATATTTGAAATAAAAACAATTAAAATGTCAAAAAGAATATTATACCAGTTTAAGTATTATTATATCTTTTGTATATATTCTTTAATTTTAAATAAACTTGTAAAATTGATAAAAATGGTTAGTTATTATGAAAAACAAAAAATTTAGTTATGCTAAAATTTATTTGGATAATCCTAATGCAGGGATTCATTATGATAGAGTGATCTCTAATAAGTTTGAGGAATTTATATTTTCTATGGAAAAATCTTTTCTGAGAAAAATATTTGATGAATTGAAAACAGTTAATATGAATTATCTTGATTTTGCTTCAGGAACCGGTAGAATTATTGCTTTCGTGTCAAAGAATTATAATTTTTCTGGATTGAGTTGTCTGGATCTTTCTGAAAATATGATGAAAATTGCCCGTAAAAAAACAAAATCAAAAAAAGTTGAGTTTGTCGTCGGAAATATTGAGAAACAGCATAATCTATTTAAGAAAAAATTTGATATAATTACTGCTTTTAGATTGATACTTAATCTTGAACATGATAAAAGGTTATCTGTGTTAAGAGAGTTGAATAAATTATTGAATAAAGATGGCGTACTGATTGTAAATAATCATATGAATAGGTATTCTTTTTTTGGGATCATATCTTTTATTATGCATAAATATTTTGGTTATCCTTTGAAGGGTGAATGTTCTAAACCTGGTTGCAGAACTGTTTTAAATACTATGTCTGATAAAGAAGCCCGAGAATTATTTGAGATGTGTGGTTTTAGTGTGGTTAAGGCATATAGGTTTACATTGATTCCTGGTTATAAAAATACAATTTTATTGCCAGAGAAATTTTTGTTTAATTTTGAGAATTTATTGTCAAAAGTAACTTTTTTGAATTTGTTTTCTAAAGATATTATATATGTTTGCAAAAAGAAGTGATATTTCAGATGAAATATAGAACTCTGTTGATAAAATCTGTTGTAAGTATAATTCTTATTTGTTTTATTATTAATACTGTTGATGTTGGCGCAGTATATCTCTTACTCATGAATGCGAATTTAGGAATTTATTCGGTGGTTATACTGTTTTATCTTGGCGGTATTTTTATGAAGTCTATCAGGTGGAAATATTTTCTATTTACTCAAAAAATTACAAACCTTTCTCTTTTCAATCTCTTTAGACTTAATGCAATTGGACTTGTGTGGAATTGTGTCCTTCCTACAAATGTCGGAGGGGATGCTGTAAGAATTTATAAGGTTATGGAGAAGAATCCAGAGATTAAACATAGGGTATTTATAAGTACTGTGGCTGACCGGGCTGTAAGTATATCTGCTCTTTTTTTCCTTTTCTTGATATCACTTCCATTTAATGGGTTTATTGAAGAAAAAATACGTTTAATGTTATTTTCTGTGTTTGTTGTTGGGATGATTATGGTTTTTGTGTTTTTTAGGATGAATTATTCAGGTGTTTTGATACGAAGATTTTTTGGTATTATTGGTCGAAGAAAGTGGTATTCTATGTTTGAGGAAAGTAAATCTAAAATTTTCGCTAATCCAAAAATACTTTTTTTTGGATTTATCTTTTCTATGTTTATCCATGTTGTAAGTATATTTAATCATTATCTTATGTTTCAGGTTATTGAAGTATCTGTACCTTTTGTCTTTCTTTTTTCTGTGATACCCTTCGTAAATATTATTTTATTGATTCCATTGAGTCTTGGCGGGCTTGGTTTGAGAGAACTGAGTTTTATAACCTTACTTAGTCTTGTTGGCGTATCATCTTCACAAGTTGTATCTTACTCTATCTTAGGATACTGCAATATTTTGTTTTTGGTTGTATTTTATATGGTCTTTTTAGTTTTTAAAAATAGAAAGATGCAAACATAAATATAAAATCCGTTTGATAAATCTTATGTATGAAAATACTTATGTTGAATCATGAGTTTCCACCTTATGGCGGTGGAGCAGGGCATGCTATGTCTAATTTTTCAAGAGAGCTTGTTAAAGAAGGACATGATATTTCTGTATTAACCTCAAAATATAGTGGTGATAAATCTTATGAGGAGATTGATGGCGTTAAAGTTTATAGGGTCTTTTCTTTTCGTAAATCTATACATGAAAGTTCTTCTGTTGGAATTATCTTATACCTTTTTTTTGGATTTATTGCTTATCGTAGAATTTTGAAAAATGAAAAATTTGACAGAGTTTACGCATTTTTTTCAGTTCCTAGCGGTCTTATTGCTTATATTGGAAAGAAATTATATGATGTAGATTATGCAGTTCTTCTTAGAGGATCTGATGTTCCTGGTTTCGATTCACATAAATGGAATGTTGTGTATTCGTTGTTTAAATCACTCATTATCCGCATATGGAAGAACGCTGTTATTGTAGTACCGAATAGTTATGCGCTTGGTGAGCTGGCAAGAGAATCTTTAGACATTAAATATAAGATTGTATATAATGGTATAGATATTAATAAGTTTTACCCTGTGCGTACTGAGAGAAAGCATAAGGGTCAGAAAATTAGACTTATAAGCGTTTCAAGAATTATCAAAAGGAAAGGATTTCAATATCTTTTCAGGGCTCTCTCAGAGATTAGTTCCAGAAATTCTTTTGATTATGAACTGCTTATTGTTGGTGTTGGGGAGTATCAAGACACTCTTGAATCTTTGGCAGAGGATTTTGAAATCTCTGATAAAATTAAATTTGTTGGTTATGTGAACAATACGAAACTTGTTAAGTTATATAATTCTTCAGATATATTTGTGTTGCCTTCACTTGCAGAAGGTATGAGTAATTCTGTTCTTGAAGCTATGGCTTGCGGTCTGCCTTTGATTGTTACTGATGTTAGCGGAAGCAGGGAACTTGTTGATGGTAATGGAATTGTAGTTGCTCCAAAGGATTCTGATGCGTTAATTAATGCTTTGAGTTCTCTTGCGACAAAAAGTGTATTAAGAGATAAGATGGGGTGTAAGAGTGAGGAGATTGCAAAGAAAAAATTTAGTTGGTCAAGAGTTACGCAGGATTTTGTATCTGTATGGTAGGTTGTGAATATTTATGTGTGGAATTACTGGTTTTATTGGGTTTGATGATGATGTTTTGCTTAGGAAAATGTCTGCAATTATTAAGCATAGGGGGCCTGATCAATCTGGTATTTTTACAGATGAGCATGTCGGACTTGCTCACAGGAGACTTAGTATAATTGATCTGAAGGATGGTAAACAACCAATACATAATGAAGATGAATCTGTGTGGGTTGTGTATAATGGTGAGATATATAATCATGTTTCTTTGCGCAATAAGTTGGAAAAAAAAGGGCATAGGTTTTATACAAATTCGGATACAGAAGTGATTGTCCATGCCTATGAAGAGTATGGTCTTAATTTTGCATCCCATTTCAATGGATGTTTTGCTTTTGCGTTGTGGGATAAAGTAAATAAAAGACTTGTCTGTGTGCGAGACAGAGTTGGGATTAAACCATTTTATTATACAATTGTTGGCAATTCTTTTCTTTTTGCCTCTGAGATAAAATCTTTACTTATCCATCCAGATGTTGAGCGAGCTGTGGATATGCAGGCGCTTAATCATTTCATGAGTTTTAGGTTTACACCAAATCCTTCAACTCTTTTCAAGAATATTCATTCTCTTGGTCCAGGGCAGGTCCTTGTCTTTGAAAAGGGTTCTATCAAGTTAAAGAAATATTGGGGTGTGGAACTTTCTAAGGGTAGTATTGAGGAGAAAAGTGAGAATTATTATGCCTCAAAGATAAGAGAATTGCTTGATGATTCTGTTCGGATGAGGCTTATGAGTGAGGTGCCTTTGGGCGTGTACCTTTCAGGTGGTATGGATTCAAGTTCTATTGTGGCTTCAATGAGCAAAATGGTTGATGAGCCAATCAAAACATTTTCAGTAGGATTCAGTGATTCAAAGTATGATGAGACGAAAGATGCGCAGATTGTTGCTGATGAGTTTGGGACTGATCATCATGTCCTTAGACTTGAGTCGGACTGTATGAAGCATCTTGCCAAGGCAATCTGGCATCTGGATACTCCTGCAGTGAATGCTGCTTCAGTTCCAACTATGCTTCTTTCTGATTTCGCAGGAAAAAAAGTTAAGGTTGTGCTTAATGGAGATGGTGGTGATGAGATTTTTGGAGGATATGACAGGTATGCTGTTGGAATGAAACTTATGAAATACCGTAAGATTGCTCCATCATTGTTGAGGACTAAAGTGGTGTCGCCTCTTGTCAGGACTGTTTTGGGACGTAGGGGTTTATATGGGAGATTCAGTGAACTTATGGACAATCTTGATGATGATTCAAGGATGTATATGTGTCTTGGTTCAGCGTTTACAGATCCTGAAAAAAAAGTTGCGTGTGTGAATTCATTTGAACGTAATGTTGTCAAGTCTGATACTTTCATCTCAAAATGTCTTGATGATAAAAAGATGGATCCTTTACAGAGGATGCAGAGTTTTGATATTAAATATCTATTACCTGATGATTATCTGATGAAAGCGGATAAGATGACAATGGCTTGTGGGGTCGAGGCAAGGTTGCCTTTGCTTGATTATAGGATGGTTGAGCTTTCGGAAAAACTTCCGATGAGATATAAGATCAATAATGGTATCACTAAATATCTTTTCAGGAAGGCTGTGAAAGATGTTTTGCCAGATAGGATATTTACGAAAAAGAAGCAAGGTTTTGTTGTTCCGACAAACAGATGGATGGATGAAGAACTGAAGGATATTGCTTATAATATGTTATCTGAGAAGAATCTTTCGATTAGCGGTCTTTTTAATCCTGAATATGTCCAGCATGTCCTTTCAAATTATAAAAAATCCCAGTTGTATTATAACAGGCAGTTCTGGTTGTTTTTTACATTTAAGATTTGGTATGATATGTTTATTGAAGGGAATGTGACGAAGCCAAAGATGAAACTTGATGCTTATTGTTGATTATTCATCGACTATACCATCCCTTGTAACCCTAACAATTGTCTGGCCGTCCGGCAGGTTCGGGCTGTCTACCAGTTTTACAATTCTAAGGTCTTTTTTGCTTCTTTTAAGGTATATCCGAAAAGTGGATGTGTGTCCGATTATGTGTCCACCAATTGCTTCTGTCGGATCTCCGAACAGGACATTCGGTTTTGCCATAACCTGGTTTGTAATATATATGCATATCTTGAAAGTGTCGCCAAGTTTCTGGAGCTCATGCAGGTGTTTGTTGAGTTTCTGCTGTCTGTCTGCAAGAGTGCCTCTGCCAATATATTCTGATCTGAAATGAGCCATCATTGAGTCGACAATTATTAACTTTATGTTTTTTTCTTCTATAATCTCTTTTGCCTTTTCAACAAGAAGAAGCTGGTGGTCTGAGTTGTATGCTCTTGCGACAAAGATTCTTTTGAGGACATCATTGGTGTCAAGTTCTTTTGCTTCTGCCATTTCTATGATCCTTTCCGGTCTGAATGTGTTTTCCGTGTCTATGAACAGGACATTTCCTTCAAGTCCGCCTTTTGATTTCGGCAGTTGGACATTTACTGCAAGCTGGTGGGCTATCTGCGTCTTTGCTGAGCCGTATGCGCCGTAACATTCTGTAATTGCGCTTGTCTCAAATCCGCCACCCATAAGATCGTCGAAGGTTTTACTGCCTGTAGTGAGTTTGTTTACTTCTTTTCTTCTTTTTAAAGCATCCAGACCTGTTTCAAAACCCATATCTATACGGTTTCTTGCGCCCTGGATTATTTTTCTTGCTGTCGCTTCTCCAATTTCCGCAACTTCTGCGACAGTTTTTGGGTCTGCTGTTGCAAGCGCCATGTAGCTGGTATAACCACAATCTTTCAGTTTATCTACTGTCTTTGCTCCGCATGCAGGGAGGTCTGCAAGATCATCTTCATCTATTTTCTTTTCTTTTTTTGTATCTGAAATTATGTCAAGGGTATCTATTATCATTTCTTCATCTTTTTCTTCTTTTTTAGCACTCATAGTCATCACGCTTCAATTCTTTCTAATGTTGTCTTGATCTCATCTATAGTATTAAGTTTGTTTACCTCTGTGGTGTGCAACTCCAGTTTTTTTGTGAAGTTGTTTGGCTTTATTATTCCTTTTATTATATATTCGTTGCCGAGTATGTCTGTGTTTTCTGTTATTGTGGTTACGTTGTTATCAGATACAGTCTTTTCTATTGTTTTGCAGTCCATTCCTGTCAGGCGCTCTACATTTTCCCTGAAAAATACTGTGTGGATCTCTTCATAGTTGTCTTCAAGTACACCGTTCAGGACAAGAAGGATATCTTTTTTTATTTTTCCATGCGTGCTGCATCTATTGTTGTCGTCCAGCCTTTTTTTGCATTCCGGACAGAAATAGAATATGATGTCTTTGCTGAGCATTCTTGTAAGTGTTGCTTTTGTTTCAATATAATCACCTTCTTTTAGGTCTTTGAAGTTCTGTTTGGTCTTGCCGTTTTGTTGTTTTATTGGAGTGGCCTGTTCGATTGCTTCAAAGTCGACAGAGTCTAATCTTTTGATCAGTCCTTTTCTGCCCAGCCTTATTTCAGGGTCGTTGTATGTGTTTTTTCTTGTGTAACAGTTGCGAAGTTCATAATGTTCTCCAATATCCAGATCTTTTATCTTTTCAATCTCGTCGTTCCATAGCGACATCCTGATTGTTCCTGTTTCATCAGATAATATGATATTTTGCACTTTTCCTTCTTTGTTGTTTCTTCTGAAAGTTCTTATGTCAGATTTTGAGAGGAGTTTTGCTTTGAAATTTACATTTGTCATATCCGGGACAATGCTTTTGATCTTGAGTTCTGTGTTGTTTGTCTTTATCAGATTAAGGCCGAATTCCTTTCCGACTATATAGATTGCGCCGGTTCTTGATACAAGGCCGGAGAATTCAGATATCTTTTCTTTGATTTTTTTCTCTATCTCTTTTTCTGTAAGGTTGGATTTGGATATTATCTTTTCTATTATGTCTTTTTCGTTGCAATCTTTTGCGCTCATGTTAATCTACACTTTCTTTATTGTTGTTGAGTTTTTTTATTTATATTGCGTTGAGGTTTATGCTTTTATAAGTCAATGTATTGTGAAGGGCCGATAGGAGCGCTAGGAATATTATGGCAACTATGACAGCTATGATTCTATTTAATATGTTATTAATGCGTTATTTTTAGTTCCGGATTTTGAATAAACTATTTAAACTATTCCTGAGCACTATATTTATAGTAAATTTTTATGGCGAATTTTTATGGCTGGTATATCTATGAATCAAAGACCAATTTCGGTCAAGGTCCGATCAGGTATAGCCGGCGCCCAGAAGCAAGGTGGTATAAGAGGGCCGGTAAGGCCTATGTTTATCAGTCTTGGGAAATATAATGAGATTAAATCATGTCTCGCTTCTCTTAAACATGAGTCTGATGCGCTTAAATCTATTATCAGGAATTTCAAGGATAACAAAGAGACCGGTGGGGAACTTCTGAAAGAGACAATAAACCGACTGGAAAATATGGAAGAGAAGGTTGTGCAGGTCAATTCTACCATCAAGGTTTGAGGTCTGAGAGTTTTTCAAGTGTCAGATTTACACATTCCAATAATCTTATTGAATTCTTTTTTTGATAATGAGGATATAGTTTCGTCGTCATTGTATATTTCGTATTGTGCTTTTAGGTCTACTGTGCCTGATGGTTTTTTTCTGATGTTTATATCATAAATTTTTCCCGGCACATTTAAACCAAGATATTGTTCAAGCCAGTTTAGGTTGTTGAAATAGATTATAGCTTTGGATGAGATTGAGAATGGGCGCGTTATGATTTTACCGCCGTATCTTGTGTCAGATGTGATTTTTTTACCGAAATGCAGATTTCTGTTTTGGTCTAACCATGCGTCAGTTAGGTCTAAGATATAGTCCATATAGAATATATGATGTTGTAATCCTGATAAATACTTTTATAAAATTATTCCAATAACTTATCTTAAATATGTTTATCAAATATGTTTAGCTGACTAATGAATCAGTTATAATTTAGTGAAGGATTGATGAGAATGACAAAAAAATACGTAACATTTGAAATGCCTAAAGATTTAGCTGACGAGGTATACAACACACTTGAAGTTGTATCAAAGTCCGGAAAGATCCGGAAAGGAGTAAATGAAGTGACTAAAGCTCTTGAGAGAAATATTACAAAGCTTGTTGTTATTTCTGAAGATATTGAGCCGGAAGAGATTGTAATGCATCTCCCGCTTCTTGCAAAAGAGAAAAAGGTTGCTATTGCATTTGTTCCAACAAAACAGGAACTTGGCGCAGCAATTGGTATATCTGTATCCTGCGGAGCAGTTGCCGTGGTTGAAGAAGGAAAGGCTGAAAAGGATATCGCCAGCATTGTATCAAAAGTCAATACGCTTAACAAATAAGGTGAGATCTTGTGGTAATGAAAGCTATGCCTGCTGAAGTGGTTGTAATAATCGAACAGTCAGGTACAAAAGGGATTTATCGTGTCAGGGCGAAGATAAAGAGCAATGATGTGAAAAACAAGGTTGTTGTAAGGAATGTTCTTGGACCTGTTAGGGTTGGAGACATAATAATGATAACGCAGCATGATATGGAAGCTGCCGGTGAGATTGATTAAGGTGATTATTGATGCCTAAATGTATATTCTGCGGAAAAATCTTTGATGAATCAGTAGGTTTACTGCTTATTCAGAAAAACGGTGATCAACATTTTCTGTGCTCCAGAAAATGCGAGAAGAATATGGCTGTCAGAAAGCCAAGGAATGTTCGCTGGACAGAGACATATCGAAAGGATAAGGAACAAAGATTAAGGGTTGCTTCCTCTCCTAAGTCTAAGTAATCTAATGTGATAGAAATGATGGAGAAAAGTCTAATTATCTTAAAGCCTGATGTTTCTGCCAGAGGAGTTATCGGAGAGATAATATCCCGGTTTGAAAAAGTTGGGCTTAAGATTATAGCAATGAAAATGATAAGGTCTTCGCTTGAGATCGCTAACATTCATTATAAAAAAGATGATGAGTGGTTAATGGTTGTCGGCAAAAAACTTATCAAGAACCAGGATCTTGATTCCAGCAAAGAAGATCCTATGGCTCATGGTCAAAGAATCTGCGATAGTCTTGCAAGGGATCTTACAACATACCCGATTGTTGCAATGGTGCTTGAAGGTCATAATACGATAAATCTCGTCCGCAAAATGGTCGGTGAGCAGTCGCCTGAGAATTCTGCGCCCGGAACAATAAGGGGGGATTATTCGCAGGATACTTATGTTCTTGCCAATGCTTCAGATAGACCGTTAATTAATCTGGTCCATGCATCAGATTCTGTAGAGACCGCAAAGAAAGAGATTGATCTGTGGTTCAAGAAAGATGAGCTGATCGAGTGGAACAAGCCTGATGAGGTCGTTCATTTCAGGAGGCATGATTAAGTTGAAACTGCTTTTTCTTGGTTCGCCCGGAGTCGGAAAAGGCACTTATGCGCAGGTATTGACTGAAGTTCTTAAGATACCTCATATATCTACTGGTGATCTACTTAGGGCTGAGGTCAAAAAGGATACAACTCTAGGTCGTGAGATCGGTCGTGTGATGAGCAGCGGTGAACTTGTTTCTGATGAGTTGATGCTTAAGTTGATTGAAGAGCGGATAACTCAGGATGATTGTAAGGATGGGTTTATTC
>DAOVWP010000026.1 GCA_030636615.1 Candidatus Nanohaloarchaea archaeon | reverse complement strand
CTCTTTGCTGTAGGTAATCTTTTCGAGACGCGCATATATGTCTTTAATCATAGGAGGAGTTATCTCCCTTCCACCAAGACCATATATGTAACCTGCAACAATTGGTCTTTCTTTTAAATCATACAGGGCTGATTTCATCTCCATAAACAGCGGTCCGCCTTCCGCGCCGAAAGAGTCTGAGCGGTCAAGGACTGCTATCACTTTTACATGTTCAAGGACTTTTTGGATCATATCTTTTGGAAATGGTCTGAAAAGGTTGATTTTGAGAAGACCTACATTTTTGCCTGTTTCTCTGAGCTGGTCTACAACTGTCTTTGCTGTTCCTGCGGTTGATGACATGGTGACAATTGCAATATCGGCATCATCGAGATGGTATGTCTCAAAAGGACCATATTTTGATCCTGTAAGTTTGTTGTATTCCCTGCAGGTATCTGTAAACACTTTTAGTGCTTTCTCCATAGCCTCTGATTGCTGTCTCTTGTGTTCAAAATAATAGTCAAAAAGGTCAAGCGGGCCAAATGTAAATGGGTTTTTCGTATCAAGGAGAGCATGTTTTGGTTTGTATTCACCAATAAATTTTTTGATTTTACTGTCTTCAAGGATATCTACCCGTTCAAGAGAATGGCTGGTGATAAAACCATCCTGACAGACCATGAAAGGAAGATTTACATCTTTATGTTCGGCAACTTTGAGGGCAATCATACAATAATCGTATGCTTCCTGAGCATTTTCAGTATAGACCTGCATCCAGCTGGAGTCCCTTTCAGCCATTGAATCGCTGTGGTCACAGTGGATGTTTATCGGACCGCTAAGTGCTCTGTTTACAACCGGCATAAGTATAGGTAATCTTGATGAAGCGGCAATATAGACAATCTCGTGCATCAAAGCAAGACCATTTGATGAAGTGGCTGTCATCGCTCTTGCTCCTGCCGCGCTTGCCCCTACAACTGCGCTCATGGCAGAGTGTTCTGATTCTACAAGTATCATTTCTGTGTCTACTTTGCCGTCTGCGACATACTGGGCAAAGGAGTGCATAATCGGAGTCTGTGGAGTTATAGGAAAACATGCGACCATGTCAGGGTTTATCTGTCTCATAGCCTCTGCGACTGCTGATGCACCAGTTAGCGCTTTTATGATTTTCTTTGCTGCCATAAATATTCACTTGTCTTATTTACTCTTTTTTGAAAATTCACTCTCGTTAACCATTTTTATGCATTTTACCGGGCATTCTTTTGCGCAGATCCCGCAACCTTTGCAATGAAAAAGATCTGTCTCGCCTCTTTTGCCGTTCTTTACCGGTATGCAGAATTCAGGACAGTAGACATTGCACAACATACAGTTGATGCATTTTGATTTGTCAAATACAGGTCTGAAAGATTTCCAACTACCAGTGTTATATTTTGCCGCGTTTCCCGCTTCAAGCACAAGACCTCCGGGAGGAATTGATTTCCAGCCGGTCGAATCTTTCTTTTTCAACAAACTGACCTTACCTCCAGATACGCCTGTTTTACGGCATCGATGTTTTTTTTGGTCTCTTCTTTTCCAAGTTTTCTCTCAAACTTGTGTTTTATGAATTTTGTGATCTGATCCGGTGAATTTTTGAGAAAATCTTTATCAGGATCGTCTGATCTTAGCTTTTTAAGACATTCCATTGCCTTGATTATCGCGCCAAGCATTGGTGTATTTGGAATGTTTCTGCCCATGTGTTTTATGGCGATTGATGTTGCATCTACTGTGTAAACGCAGCCTTTGAAATTGAAGCGTTTTTTTATCTGCTCAGGAGAGTCTGGTGTGTTTATCACAAGGATGCCTTCATTATCCATGCCTTCAGTTACAGGGATTGAATCCATTAAAGTCGGATCTATGACTGCAACAAGATCAGGGTTGGTAACACCGCTATGTATATTTATCTTCTTGGCTGAGATTCTTGTGAATGCTTTGATTGGGGCGCCGCCTCTTTCCGGACCGTATTCCGGGAATGACTGGATATAGAGGCCTGATTCTAATGGCGGGCCTGCCAGGAATTCTGCGGCGCTCTTTGCGCCCTGACCACCTCTACCATGAATTCGTATCTCAAAAACATCTTTCAAAAATAATCCCCTTCAAGCAATTGAATATTATGTTTATGATTTAGAGTTTGTTGTTTATATAACATTCTTTTATATCTGGTCAGCAAATACTTTTCGTATGGGTTACAGGACGCTTTATCTTACAAATGATATGAGAGCAAAACTAAGGAAGCCTTTCGGGAAAGTGTTCAAAGATGATGACAAAAAACTTGAAAGAATCATAAGTGAGAGGAAAGGGCGACTTATTACTGTCGGAGATGAAGTGTCGCGCATGTTTGATGCTGATATAAAAATCTTTGACGGCCGGACAAGAAGAAACAATCTAGTTGAAGTAGGAAAACATGATTATAAGGTGTTTAATCCGCCCGCAACTATACAGAAAGAAGCATTTGAGGTTATTGAAAAAATTTTGAGACACGATGAAAAAGTCGGGATATTTGTAGATGGTGAAGAGGATCTGCTTGCGATACCAGTTATACTAAATTGTCGTTTAGGGGATGTTGTGATGTATGGATTGTTTGGAGAAGGTGTTGGTGTTGTTGAGATTGATGATGTTATTTTAGATAAAATTCGCTGTATTTTGAAAGAGTTCAGGGCTGAAAAGTTTAATACTGTTGTTGTGGGAGGGACATTTGACCGGCTGCATAAAGGGCATGAGTTTCTTCTTAATATGTGCTGTTGTTATGGTCTGAAGATTGTTGTCGGGCTGAGCAGCAGCAGGATGGCAGGGATTAAGGATCCGAGGATTGAGGATTATGATGTCCGCAGGGATAAGCTGGAGATATTTCTTGAGGGGATTGGTGCGGATCACAGGATCTACGAGATTGATGATGTATATGGACCTGCAGTTGAGACAGGAGATGCGATTGTTGTTACTGAGGAAACTATTGCGGGGGCTGAGGAGATAAACAAAAAGAGATTGTCTTTGGGTCTTGATGAACTGGATGTCATAATAATTCCATATATTGTTGATGAGAAGGGTAAAAAGATATCGAGCAGTGATATCAGGGATAAGGATTTGACTGTTTGAATTAGATTTAGATGTATGTTATTTAGATAGGTCGTCTTTTCTCATTAACCAACTAAGGTCAAAGTAGTTCCTGTTTTCAAGTTCAGCAACAGGACCATTAGAATCAATTGAAATAATAGTCCCGTCTATCTTTTTTCCATGAAAGAATTTAGAATATTCAGGAGTTGAAGTTACTTCCTGTCCTATAAACTGATCTAGATCCATTAAATAATTCCATCTGTCTAACATAGCTATTGATTCATCCTTAGGTAGGTTAAATTTTTTCTTTAAATCTTCACTTTGTTGTGAAAGTTTCATAGCTCCAAGTACTCTAACAATAAGTTTTTTTGATGATAAAAAAAAAGGTATGTATTCTTTAGGTGTAATTTCTATTGTTTTTAACTTTCTTGATTTATACTTATCATATCCTATCCTTACTTGCTCCCTATAAGGCATAACTTCAAATACTCTGAAATCTATTATTTGAGGGATAATCTCTAAATACACATTATGTTTGTAATAATCTTTAGATGTTAAATTTAAGCTATTGAGCACACAAGAATCAATATTTCTATAATGTTGTAATCCATTCCCACATTCAGGATCGTCTTTGAACCTTTTACGAGGCAATACTGTTATAGCTCCATCTTTGTAAACAATTCCTTCCGGATCATCAAATAAGGGCGTTCCGTCTCCTCTTGTTATCTTGTAGTATTTTTCCGGTATTGAAATATTCTTCTTTTGTAAAAAATTTCTGATGTTGAAAAAATTTATATTCATTTTAATTCACTTTATGGAATGGTAAATAATATCAAAGATTTAAATCTTTTAAAAGGTTACTACTTTAAAGTACTCTACCCCCAAGAGTTTCAATCCAAAAATGCGCGTCACCTTAACTTTGTAGTTTTCTTTGAAATTTACTTTTCGATAATTTTATAATCGGGGAAAATACATATTGGATATATGGAACATCTTACTATTCTTAATAAAAGTGAAAAAGATTGGTTGAAATTAATTGTTGATGGTAGAAAAACAATTGAGTCGAGATGGTATAAGTGTCGGTGCGCTCCATGGAACAGGATTAAAGTTGGTGAATCTATATTTTTTAAGAATTCCGGATTGCCTGTAACTGTGCAAGCAAAGGTTAGTAAAGTCTTGCAGATGGATAATTTAAATTTGGGTCGGGTGCAGGAGATCTACTCTAAATATGGCAGGCAAATTGGTTTGGATGAAGAGGAGATTGATCAAGCTATTAATAATAAGGGTGATAAGAAATATTGCATCCTTGTTTTTCTCGAAGAAGTGAAAGAAATACCTCCTTTTTCAATAAACAAGTCGGGGTTTGGGTTGATGTCTGCATGGATATCTACAGAGAGTATAGCTCAAATTAAACGATGAATTCTTAAACTCTGTGGAAATATCTGGTTTTCTTGTTCTTTCTATGCTGATATCTTATTTGTTGTATACTTTACTTCTATGATCAATTAAGGTTATTTGTATTGTTTTTGAAGAATCATCGATATCTGCTATTGCTCTATAGTCACCAATTCTTAATTTGTAATCTATTCTATCTGTCAGTCGCTCAAAAAAGTGATGAGGATTTTCTTTTGTTGATATAATTTTATTCCAAATCCTTTTTGCAATAAGTTTTTCCACTTTTTCTAAGAATCCAATAGCTAGTGGGTCAAAATTAATTTTATACATTTAGAAACCTAACCTTTTTTTAGCTTCTTCTTCTGTTATGAAATTACCTTCTTTCATTCTTTTTCTGGCTTGTTCTATAGCAGTAACTGCTTCTTTGCTTAATTCGGGCTGTTTCTTTACTTTCTTTGTTATGTATATCATTTTTTTGATCAGTTCATCATAACTTTCATTTTTATATTCCCTAAATTGATCTAGCCTGTGTTTGGTATCTTCATGAATTTTTATTGTTGTTGCGTCCATTTTATATCACCAGTATACTTAAGTATACTTTAGTATATTTAAATGTTTTGCTTTTTTGAAACTAAAATATCAAGGATAACAGATATGCCAATCAAACACGATATATTTAAAATCATGAAATCAAAACTTTGGTTATGGGAGTAAAACTGCCGAAAGATCTGCCGAAACATGAAATCACTGTGGCTGATCTAAAGGGCGGGACATATACAGTAGATGCATATAATATGATCTACCAGTTTCTTACATCTATAAGAGATAGGGACAGCGGAGAGCCTTTCAAGGATTCTAAAGGAAGGATTACATCGCATCTTTCAGGACTGTTTTACAGAAATATCAATTTTATGAAAAACGGATTGAAGCTGATATATGTGTTTGACGGCAAACCACCGAATCTTAAAACAGAAACACGAGAAAAACGCAAAGAGATTAAAAAAAGAGCTGAGAGCGCTCTTTCAATTGCCAGAGAAGAAGAGGATCTTGAAGGTATAATCAAGTATGCACAGCAGACTGTCAGGATTACACCTGAGATAATCGGACAATCAAAAGAGCTGCTCAGAGCAATGGGAATACAGTGGGTGCAGGCGCCATCTGAGGGGGAAGCGCAGGCGTCTGTCATGGCAAGAGATAATAACAGGATTGATGGTGTCATCTCACAGGATCTTGATTGTCTTATGTTCGGCGCGCCGGTTGTAATCAGGAATCTTTCCACAAGCGGGAGGAGAAAACTTCCAGGTAAAAATATATGGGTTCCTATATCTCCTGAAAAGATCTTATTGTCTGAAGTTCTTGAGAATTTTGGAATCAACCAGCAGCAGTTGATAATCCTTGGCATGCTTGTCGGAACAGACTATAATCCTGAAGGTGTTTCCGGGATCGGTCCTGCAAAAGGGTTAAAACTTGTCAGAGAAAAAGTAAGTCTTGAAAAAGTCATGGGTGAAGTTGAATTTGGAGTGGATAATGCTGTTGTTGAGAAGATATATAGTATTATTGATAAACCAGAGGTTATAGATGATATTGAGATAGAAGAAAACAGGTTTGATGTAGATGAAATCAGGAAGATTCTTGTTGATGATTATGAGTTTTCTGTTGATCGGGTTGAGAGCGGAATAAAGGCAATGGAAAATATTTCAAAGAAAAAATGTCAGAAGAGGCTTGGCCAGTGGTCATGAAAAATATTTTACAAACCTTATTAAAAGCAATTGTTTAAATTATTAGATTATACATTATTGTTAAAGAATGAGGGAAGTTTAGATGCTGATCGGAGAAGTATTCGGTAAAACGGGAACGCGACATTTTAATTTCAGGGCGTATAAAGTAGTCTCTAAACTGGATTTTATCACTATCAAGAATGAAGAGGGTAAATGGGTGCTATGCCAGATTGAAAATGTTGAGAGCGATTTTGATTCTGAGAAAAATACACAAATACTGAACGCAAAGGCTGGTGTGATCGGGTACAGGGATGAGGGAATTCTGCAAAGCATGAAAACACCTGTAAAGCCGAAGTCTCTTGTATACAGCGCCGACAAAACAATGATTCTGAACACACTTAAACTTGAAAAAAACGGAGTATATGTAGGAAGGATTGATGCTGCAAGAGATGTTGGGATATACCTCAACCCAAAGAGTCTTGTATCAAAGCATGTTTCTGTTATTGCTATGAGCGGCGCAGGAAAGTCATATACAGTTGCTGTGCTGCTTGAAGAGTTGCTTGATCAGGGACTTCCAATAGTGATACTTGATCCACATGGAGAGTATGTATCGCTGAGATTTCCGAATGATAACGAGAAGGAACTTAGCATGATGAATAATTTCGGTGTGAAGCCAAAGGGATATAATGTGGTTGAGTATTCTCCTGATCTGATGGGAACCCCTGGCGCAGAACATCTTAATTTCAGCAATAAAAATCTCAGTTCAATCGAGATTACCAGAATGGTGCCGGGTAAACTTAGCGGGTCGCAGGAGTCACTTATATACACTGCTGTAAAAAGTTTCAGAGACAGGAATGTTGATTATAATATAAATGATCTGATCAACTACATTGATGCGCTTGAGATCGGCAATAAGATGAGTGTCATAAGTCTGCTTGAGCGGATAAATGATGAAGGTCTGTTTGTGTCCAAGCCGATGAATATGCTTGATCTTGTGAAAAACGGACAGGCGAGTGTCATAAACCTTAAAGGGTGCAGTCCGGATATGGCTGAGATTGTTGCATATAAAATTGTGAATGATCTTTTCCAACTGCGTAAAGCAGGCAGGATTCCGCCGCTGTTTCTCATACTTGAAGAAGCGCATAATTTCTGTCCACAGTCAGAAAATCCTAATTCTAAAAAACCTATCAAGACTGTTGCCGCTGAAGGTCGGAAGTTTGGAATGGGATTGTGCGTCATATCGCAAAGACCTGCAAAGGTTGATAAGAATGTCATATCACAGTGCAATACGCAAATCCTTATGAAACTGACTAATCCAAATGATATCAAAGCAATAAGCACAGGAGAAGGTATTACTGAAGCTGTCATTTCAGAGATAAAGAACCTTAACCCAGGTTATGCCTTTATAATCGGAGCTACAATCCCTCTTCTTGCCAAAGTAAGAGTAAGAAAATCAAAGCATGGCGGTACTGCGGTTGATATCCTGAGCAAGCCGAAAAGCGGGAAGACAATATTATCATTTGAGCGTACCCCGAAAGAAAATATTGAGGCGCGGCTTGGAAAACTGAAGACAATATATTTTCCATGTTATCTTGTGAGAAGCGGGAAAGGGACATTTCTGTTTGAGGGAATGAGTGGGAATAATCTTTACATAGAAAAAGGTCTTGTAAAACAACATAAAATCGGTTTCTCACCTAATGTGGCAAAGATCATGAATCTGTTCAGACAGAGGTCTGAGCTGAATCTTGAGATGATGATTGAGGGATCGGGGCTTGGGTTCAGTGGGGTTGAAGAGACGCTTGCAGAGATGAAGGCGTTGATGCTTATCAGAGAAGAGGTCAGAGAAGGTGAAAAGATATATTCTATGAGCGCAACAAATATGGCGCTAAAACAGTTCAGGACTGAGCCGAATACAGTTGTGGTAGAGGGCGAGAT
>DAOVWP010000004.1 GCA_030636615.1 Candidatus Nanohaloarchaea archaeon | reverse complement strand
TTATCTTTTTGATAGAATCAGGGTTTATCGGGCTTGTCGGTGGGATTATCGGTATTGGGTTAGGTGTTGGTCTTGCGAAACTTGTTGATTTTGCTGTAAGTGAGATGGGTTATAGTGTGTTGAAGATTGAGATTTCTGTTGGTCTTCTGGTTTTCGGTCTTGCTTTTTCAATGCTGGTTGGGATGTTATCCGGAGCACTTCCGGCTTATCGGGCATCAAAGCTTAAGCCTGTGGATGCGTTGAGGTATGAGTAGAGTTGCATATACTTTCTAATTTTTGGATTTTTTGATATAATGGTATCGGTTTTTCTCCTTTTTCAACACACAGCTCTTCATAATCTTTCTGCATATCCTTCGGTCTGAATCCTGATTCTTTGAAGGCGTAATCAATTGCATATTGTCTTCCTTTCAGTTCTGCTATTTTTGTGAAGATAAAAGAGCCAAAATTGTATGAATTATTGAGAAAATTAAGGCAACTCTTTGTGTTATTGTCTAAATTTGATTTTATTTGTAGTGAATCTAAATCATTTAGTTTTGTTTGTATAGAATTATATCTATCATATGCTTCACCACTAATCAAATTTGCAAATCCTTCATGAAAAGAACACCTTAAATCTGTTGATTTTTTGTGTTTACTACTAATAAAATATTTAGCAAAATTATTGTTGTTCTGAAAATGAATTGCATGGCTTGTTTCATGTAATATTGTTTCTTTAAAAGTTTGTGTGTGTGGTTTTAAGTTATTACTTAATTTTGAATTTAATAGTATTATATTTTCTTTATTACAATATTCAGCAATATTGTTATTGTTAACAAGACTAAAAGAATAATATAGTTTTGGTGTTTTTTTTAACTTCCTGCCTGTAATTGTTTCAGTTTCTTTCAAATAAGCATGATATATCTTAAAGATTAAATCAATGTATTCTAGTGAATATTTTGACAAAAATTTTGTAGTTTCAAAATCCAGATTATATTTATGGATAATTAATAAATGTTTGAGAGTTCTTATAATTGTATTACTCATTTTATCCACTTTGATTGTTTTTAGATGTATATTTTTATATGTTTTAACTTTGCGGTAGTTATATGTGTTTTTGTTATGGGTCTGTTGTAAATATTATAAAAATATAATAGTGTAGCTGACTATGTTCTATTATGCTAAAAAATCAGATCAAAGAATATAATCGTCACAGGAAAAAAATGTCAGGTATAATGTTGACATTGATCATATCTGCCTTGATTACTCTTATCTCTGTGTATATTGTCTTTTTCAAGGATCCTAATTTTTTTGAGAATAGTGTTGCCGGAATTATTATTGCTCATGTAGCTACTGAGATTAGCGCGTCAAGCTATATTGGAACTGCATATATAGCATTGATTGGTGGACTCTTTTTTATTTTTCTTCCGTTAGAGTTACTGTTCTATAAAGCTCTTGCTACAGGTGGATCAGCAGCTTTGCTTTTTTTGATATTTATAATTGGCGTAATAATCTCTTACTCTTTGGATTATATCATAGGGGAGCATTTTTCAGGGATTTCGAGAAAACTTGTGTCTCCAAAGAAGTTCTATAAACTCAAGAGTTTTATAAACAAACATGGGAAAGCAGCTATCCTTGTAATATATCTGGTGCCACTTATGCCATCGCAGTTGATGACATTCATGCTTGGAGTGTTTCGATATGATAAAACCCGTCTGTTTGTATTTTTCATCTGTAGTTGGATACTTAAACTTTACCTGTTAATTATGTTATATGTTTATCTTCCATTTAGGTTCTAGTATGGTGATTGATTTATGAGTGAAATTGAAAATATCGTGAAAGAAGAGCGCAAAAACGATGATGAGCGCAGTCTTAAATCTGTGCTTGGATCAAAGGTAATTTCTCAGAGCGGGGAAATTGTCGGAATAGTTGAGGATATAGTATATAATGGATATTCTATCAAAGGTTTTTTGGTAAAGACTCCTGCTTTTAGGAAAAATGTCTTTATAGACAAGAGTTTTCTAGATAGATTTTCTGTTAAGGGTGTTATGCTAAATATAGATCCTGTAACTACTTTTATAGGAAAAGTCGTGTTTGATCTGTCTGGGAGAAATATAGGCAAGGTCACAAAGGTCAATAGGAAGGATGATCTGAACATTTTCAATTCTCTTACTGTAAAAAAAGGTGTATTTGGGAAAGAAATCTTAATCAGTAAGTCATATGTCGCTGTTATAAAAAAGAATGTCATATTAAAAGTCAATATAAAGGGTTGAAGTTGTTATGTTTTTCAATAAAAATATTATTACATCAGATGATATTTTGGGAAAAGATGCAGTTGATCCTGAAGGGGAAATAATTGGTGTTGTGCAGAAACTGCATATTGATAAAGAAGATAAAAATATTGTCGGAATCACAATTGATGAAGGATTTATGAAACCGGATCTTTTTGTCGGGATTGATCTGATAAGGACTTTTGGTGTTGATTCTATCCTTTTGAAGAAATCTCCTGTTGACAAGATCAAAGGGCTTAGGGTTTTTGATCCGGATGGAAAAGATGTAGGATTTGTTGCTTCAGTGATAAAAGGGCGCAGTAATAATGTTAAAGGTATAGTTGTCAAAAATAATATCTTAGGTAAAAATATTATGATAAATAATAGTGAGATAAAGCAGATTGGTTTTAATGTGATACTCAAAAGAAATCCTGATAAGATAAAACAGGAGTAGTGTACATAAGCTTTATAAAATTTTGCTCAAACTATTATCAGTAGGTGGTATATATTTCAGGTGAATGTGAAAAACAATTCAAATCTGCTGGAATATTTCACTGATTGTTCTTTTAATATAAATCGTATTGTGTGGGCTCGTAGCTCAGCCTGGTTAGAGCACCGGACTTTTAATCCGGGTGTCGAGGGTTCGAATCCCTTCGGGCTCACTTCTTTTTTTTTAAATCTATATCAAAGTATATTAACTATTCGTTCTAAATCTATATTAGAGGTTAAATTATGAGCAGGAAGCTTTTTTGGGAGGATCCATATATGAAAACAGCTAAAGTTCAGGTTGTTTCTATAGATGGCACAGATGTTGTAGTCGACAAGACTATATTCTTTGCATTCAGTGGCGGACAGGCAGATGATTATGGGAGTGTTGGTGGAATAAAACTTTCAGGCCTTAGAGTTGAGGGAGATGATATAGTTCATGTGCTTGAAAGAGAAGCGGATTTTTCAGTTGGGGATGAAGTTGAACTTGCGCTTGATTGGGATAGAAGATATCGGATAATGAAACTGCATTCTGCAGCGCATATTGTGTATTTTTTTGCAGTTGATTTGATTGGTCAGAAAGAGCTGATCGGATCAAATGTGGATGTGTCTAAATCAAGGATCGATTTTGTGATGGAGTGCTCAATCGGAGAATATCTACCTGAGATTGAAAGATTGTCAAATGAGTTTATTGCAGGAAACAGGGAAATTGTTACTCAGGATGATGAGGATAATAGTGGCAGAAGAATTTGGGTCTGTGGTGATATGAGTATGCCTTGCGGAGGAACGCATGTCAAAAATACGCAAGAGATAGGGGTTTTGAGATTGAAGCGCAAGAATATCGGTGCAGGGAAAGAGCGGGTTGAGGTTATGTTAAATGAATAGGATTGTGATATTGTATGGAAAATAATGAGATGATACATTGGGCTGACAGGCATGCAGATAAGATAATTGAGATGCATGGAGATAAGGATGTATATTGTTGTGCATCAGGGATTACTCCCTCAGGTATAGTGCATATAGGTAATTTCAGGGAAATCATTACAGTTGATCTTGTGGTGAAAGCACTTCAGGATAAAGGTAAGAAAATCAGATTTATCTATTCGTGGGATAATTATGACCGGTTCAGGAAAGTTCCGGGAAATGTGCCTAAGGATAAGGTTGAATTGATGAAGAATGAGATAGGTAAGCCTGTAATCGATGTGATTGATCCTTTCGGTTGTCATAAGAGTTGGGCAGAGCATTTTCAGGTATTGATGGAGGATACTGTAAAAAAAGTTGCAATTAATCCGGAATTTTTATATCAGAGCGAATTATATCGCTCATGCGTTTATGCAGATGGGATTAAAGAGGCTATGATAAATAGGAAAAAGATTGCTGAAATCCTGAACAGGAGCAGGAAGGAACCACTTTCACCTAATTGGTATCCTATAAGCATATATTGTGAAAAGTGCGGAAAGGATAATGATACAGAGGTTAGCGGGTATGATGAGTTGTATACAATAGAGTATAAATGCAGTAAGTGTAATTATTGCGGAAAAGCAGATTTTCGGAAAAAAGGAATCATAAAGCTTGGCTGGAGGCCTGACTGGGCTATGAGGTGGGCTTATTATGATGAGAGTTTTGAGCCAGGAGGAAAGGATCATTTCTCTGCAGGCAGTTCTTATTTCAGCTCGTCAAATATAGTCAAAGATGTCTATGGCTGTATTCCACCTTATGGTTTTATGTATGATTTTGTAAGATTGAAAGGGATGGGTGGCAAAATGTCAAGTTCAAGCGGTAATGTTGTTACTGTAGATGATGTATTAGATATCTATCTGCCTGAAATTGTCAGGTTCTTTTTTGCCGGCACAAAACCAAATAAAGAGTTTTCAATACCTTTTGATGAGGATGTGTTTAAAACATATGATGATTTCTATAATATTGAAAAACTTGCATTTGAGGAATCTTCTGATAAGAATGTTTTGCAGGCCAAAAGAGTATACAGATTTTCTGTAGTGGATAAAATCGCTGGAAAACTTCCGATACAGCCATCTTTTCGGGAGATTGTGGATATAATCCAAGGTACTATGGATGAGAAAAAAACACTGGATATAGTGTTTGAGAAATATGGTGCGGAAAAATCCAAAGTAAATCTCACAAGAGTAAAGTATATGATAACGGCTGCAAAGAACTGGATAGATAAATATGCTGAAGATCGTTTCAGGCTGGTTGTAAATAAGAGTGTTCCAAAAGAAGTTATTTTATCTTTGAATAAGGATGTCAAGAAATCTATAGTTATGGTTCTTGAAGAGCTGAAAAAGGATAAGAAACTGAGTGAGAGTGATATTTTCGGAATATTCAGATATGCGGCCAATCAGAATAATGTCTCGTTAAAAGAGTTCTTTAAAGGTTTTTATCAAGTGGTTTTGTCAAGGGATCAGGGTCCAAAGCTTGCAGCGTTTCTTCTTGCAATCGGTCTTGATAAAGTGATAAAACTTTTGGATGATCTGAAAAAATAGATTTAGGTTTTTAGAAAATTTAAAAGAAAAAAAGAAAAGAGAAATAAAAAAGGGATTTTTCCCTTATTTATTCTTTTGTTGTTGCTGTTTTTTTCATATCAATCTTTCCGACTGATACAAGATAGTATACAACAACTCCTACTGCAAGCAGGATGATAAGTACCCATAGCCATGTCTTTGATTCCCCGTCGTTATCTTCTGTATGGGTTGTCGGGAAATCTTCTAAATCATCAACAATAGGATCAACTGTGTCAACATCTGATGTGTCTGTTGTATCCTGAGCTGATGTTGCAGAAGATGCTACTACTGCGCCGGTTACTGTCTTACTGGCCTGGATGTCTTCAAGTGTGACTTTCTTGTTTACAATATAGGAAAGATCTTCTGATGTTCCTTTTGGTATTGTATCAAATTTCCATTGAACAATAGGGTCCTCCTGAAGTACAGTCGGACTTATTGCAAAGTCAACTTCTGAAGCAGTTTCTGCAATTGTCTTTGAGATTACTTCTATTATGTTTACATCTGTTCTATCTTCGTTTGTTGCTTCAATAACCAGACTTATTCTTGATCTCTGAGCTGTTGCTCCGGTCTCAGGGTTAGTTATCTCGTAGTTTTCAACTGTCTTTACAAGGGCAATCTTTTCAGTCTCTCCGCCTGTAAGTAGATCTTTAAGTTGTTCAATCAGTGTTTTTGCCTGATCATCAACTACAAGTGTTGCAAGTATGTCATCTATAACAGATAGAACATCTTCCAGAGTTGCGCTGAGTTTTTCTGTAATAGTGATTGTATCGGTTTTTGTTATCTCAAGATCTTCAGCTCCGACACCTTCAAAGCCTTCTCCTAGGTCTCCGAATTCATCAGCAAGTGCGCTCTTTTGTGTTGTGTCTGTAATCTCTTCCGGTGTGTCGTAAACCACATAGTCTTGAGTTTCAGGTACAGTTTCATCTTCTGTTGTAGTCACAACTGCTCCAGAAGATCCTCCGCCACCAGTATCTCCACCACCTGTTACTGCGTTAGTAACTGTTAAGTAGTCTTCTGCAAGATAATCAAACACAGTTGAACCTGTGTTGACCTTTGTGTGCACATCGTAATTAGTATTAGCTGATACTGATGGTGTAACCCATGTTATTGTATAATTAAGAGTTCCAATCGTGTTAACTGTATCATAACCGTATCCATATCCATATCCAAATGAGTATTTTGTTCCGTATGTGTCAGATCCTGTTGTGTAATCATAACCAAATCTGTCACTTGAGTAACCGTATCCGTAACCATGTTCTAAACTGTAGGAATTACTTACTCTTGTAATATTCATAGAGTCTCCTGTACAATCACCGCTTATAGCGTTACCTGCTGTGTTAAATACACAGTATGCAGTCCTGACAGTTGAAGATGCATTGATATCTACTGTTATGTCCTGTATTGGTATGCGCTCATCTGTTTCAAATGATACATATGTCGTAAAAGTGACAATATTTGTTTCCTCTACACTGGCCGGGGCAGTTCCTACACCAATTCTTACTGCTGAGATTGGTCCTGAAATTATCAGGAGAGCTACTACTATCAGTGTAATTGTCATGCTTACAATATTTCTGCGTGTTCTTACGTTGATTGTTTTCATTTTTAGTTACCTCTAATTCAGTTTAGAAATTTGGATTAAGATTATTATTACTTAATTTAGAATTTTAGTCGAGGATGTATATAAAGATTACTTAAATATATCATGAATAATTTGTCATCCCTTATCGGTTTTGATAATCAATATAAATCATTTATCTGTTTTTATCTTTGCTGATTTTATCAATCTTATTATAGATTATCAAATATCTGTTACCTGGTTTCTGGGTTGATTTTTCTCCTTCTGTATGGATCTCAGTAATGAAACCTATATTGTGAAATATTGATACAATTGCATCGTAACTTAGTCCCTCTTTTGATGGATAAAACTGAAATCCTGCAATACATCCTGGTTTTAGAACGCGCTGAAATTCAAGAGCAACTGATCTGAACTTATCTTTTTCCTCAATTGAGTTTTTTCCCTGTATCCACTGGAGAGAAGAGATTGATACAAGAGCATCAAAAGTATTGTCTTCAAATGGTAGTTTCTCAAAAGATGCGTATCTTACATCAAGACCTTTTGATCTGGCTATGTCTAACATACTTTCTGAGATATCAATTCCTGTCACCTTATAGCCTGCGCTACTCAGGACTTCCATTGAAAAGCCTGTTCCGCATCCTATATCCAGAACATATGAACTTTTTTTCAGATTTATTATATTCAGAAGGTTGAGAGTTATGTTTTTCTGTATCTTTTCAATTGAACGAGAGCGATTATATTTTTTTGCTTCTTCTTTTGTATAATGTTGTTTTGGATCAATCCCTATTATATCCATAAATATCTACTCTGTTGATATTATAATAATTTATCTTGTTGTTCTTTTATATGTGGGCACCTTTCGTGGGCAAGCGTTTTGTCTATAAATGGATATTCCCTGCAAAGGTCTGGTCTGTGATTGTAGATTGTGCAGAGTCTTTCCTTGGCATTATAGAATACACATCCAGGGGTACTAAATTGCATATTTGTCAGATATTTACTGGATCTAAGAATGTTACTGCCCCTGTAATATACCAGATTTTTTTTAATATGTTTTTCAGCATGTGGATATTTTTGTATAATCCGTATAATATCTTTTGAAGAGAGTTCACCTATTGTTAAGGAGGTACAGCATTTACCACATTTCATGCATTCAAACTTATCAACTAACTTAGAGTTTACTTTTATATATCTCCCGATATTTCATCCCCATAATCCAAAATGGATTAACAATAATGGTTATCAATAGATATTAATAGATTCTTATTTTCTATCTCAATCCTCAACTCTTGGCGCGAGAATGTAGCTGATCTGCACTTTATCCAGTTTTCTGAATATTATTTCAAGAGGATAGTCATTTCCTATTCCAAGAGAGACAGAGTCAGTTATTTTTGATGCTTTTATGATCTTTTTGAGATAATCCAGGCTGAACTTGGATTTTACCGGTTCTTCAATATCCAGTTTTATCAGATCATCACTATCTTTTGAAAGGATCAACTCAGTCTTTGATGTATCTCCAGCTGCGCTTATTATAAATTTGTCTTTCTCTGCTGAGAGGATGATCGTATCTGTTATTATATCAGCATCTCCAATACCGTCTTCTATGACTGACGCTTTTATATCAACCTTTGCGCCAAAATTCAGATTCATAGATGGCGTGTTTGCATTATCAATCTCTATGAGCGGAAGTGTGAAATTTCTGGTAGAATTGCCTTCGAGTGTTATCTTGAACTTGTTTGATTCAGCGTCCAGTTCGAATGTCACTTTATCATCAGATCTTGCCCTTTTCAGGAAAGATAGTAAATTTTCAATGTTCAGAGGGATTTCAACAGTTCCTTTGAGGTCATATTTATGGAATTCTGTTGCAAGAAACTTGAAATCAATAAGAGTAACCATTGTCGGGTCTGCTACCTTTAGAGAGATTCCATCTTTTTCTGCTTTGAATACCCCTTCAGATATTAATTCTGCTACACAGCTTAGAGCTGTCCTGAATAATTCTATATTTTCTAATGTTGCTTTAAACATATTTATCACGCTGGAATATTATAATCATCAAAATGTTTTTTTGCCTTTTTATATAATTCTATATTAAAATCTTTGCCGAGTTTCTGGATAATCTCGCATTTCAGTCCGTCTCCCTGTCTGAGGGCGAAAATCCTGACCATATCACCTTTGGATACTTCGGGAGTATTGTCGAAATTGATTTGAGTTGTTGATGTGGAATCATCAAGCATGACTGAGTTTTCGTCAAGAGAGAGTATTGTACCTGTAATCCTTACTCTCCTGTCGTTTTGATCTATATCTTTTATTTCTTTCTCTATTGCAGTGAATCTCCTGAACTCTGTAGGCATATAACTATTAATCGGTATAAAAACTTTTAAATCAATTCTTTTCTATTTGTTTGATATGGTGATAATTTGTGAAAAAGGAAATAATTAAGAAAAAACAGGTCATAACTGAGCTGAAAGAGAATGATTATGTATATGATATTTTTGTAGTTAAATTCAAGAAACCTATAGCGAGATATAAAAATGGCTATAAATTCGAACTTAGATTGGGTGATACCACAGGAGAGATTATGCTTAAATATTGGGGGTCAGCTGATCAGGGTGCTGTGGAAAGATTGTATAGATCCATATCTGAAGATGATGTGATTATTGCAGAAGGTAGGGTTAATGAATATAATAAAGCGCTTGAGATCTCTTCGAATGATGAATCAAAGATAGAAGTTGTTTCAGAAGAGCAGTATAATAAAAGTGATTTTGTGCCTGTATCATCAAAAGATCTTGATAAGATGATGGCTGAAATCAAGAGTCATGTCAGCTCTGTCAAAGACAAGGATATCAGGATGATTCTTGATGCTTTTTTCAATGATGAGTCGTTTGTTGAAAAGTTCAGAGTTGCTCCTGCCGGAATGTATAAACACCATGGGTGGGTTGGGGGTCTAGCTGAGCACACTCTTGAGTGCGTGTCACTGGTCCTGAAATATGCTGAATTGTATCCAAAGCTTGATAAGGATTTGATGGTTGCAGGTGCAATATTGCATGATATCGGAAAAATTGATGAACTGGAGATAAAGACAAGCATCAGAGTCTCTTTCAAAGGTATGATGGAGAAACATATATCACTTGGATATGTAATGTTTGTCGAGATGTTAACAGAGGTTGTCGTGCCTGAGGAGATAAAAACTAAACTTGGTAATATTCTATTGTCTCATCATGGCTATTTTGAATATGGATCACCTGTAGTTCCTGCGACTCCGGAAGCGTGGGCTGTTCATTTTGCTGATAATACCAGCGCTAAGCTGGATTTTCTTTCAAAATTGAGGTCTGAGGGGAAAGATAAAACTGATGATAGGTTTATCTATAATAAAGAATTCGGGAATGTGCTGATCAGGTAGTAATTATCTATTCTTTGTTATTTTTCGACTACAATTTTTACCTTTGTGGCTATAAGACCAACTATTATTATTAATGATCCTACCATGATATAACCTATACCGCCTGAGAATTCCGGATACATTGTCTCAATTGTTTTTGCAATGCCAATCAGGAAAAAAACCAATCCCAATAAAACTATGAAGGTAGACATCAAAGATTTGACAGTGTATCTTATAGTACTTTTAAGTTGTGCGTTGAAGTTTTCCATAAGATCAGTTGTAGTAGTATTTATCTGTTTTATAACACTTTTTGTCTTTTTGCTGAATACGTTGTCCAGCAGCATGTCTAAAATTTTTGTGATATCTATAAGAATCGCCTTTTTTTCTTCTTTTTGAATTTCAGAAGTTTTCCAAGAGTAAAACCAGCGAGGATGCTAGCGCCTACACTTGCAAGTGGTTTCTTTTTTATCTGGGTCTCTGCCTTTTTCTTGTCAAGATTGATCTCTTTTTTTGCCAGTCCTATATCTTTATTGATCTGTTCTTTAGCGGCTTTTGCGCTCTTTTTAAGATTTGTCTTCAGTTTAGGTCTTGAGGTCTCTTTTGCTGTTTTTTTTGTTGAAGCAACGCGCTTTTTTGTCTTTGTTGTTTTTGGAACATTCTTTCTTGTTGATACTTTTTTAGTTGCAGCCATAATTTATTCACCGGTATAATTGATTAATTGTTATCTATTAATTGATTATTGTCTTTTTTAATATTTATAGATAATAGATAATTTATAGATTATTCTTTACTGGTTTAGATTATTTATTCTTTGATCAGTAACTTATCGAGAAGATTCAGTATCTCTTCTTCTTCATGTTCATCCAGCAGTTTTTTTGTGGGCTCGCCAATAATATTTTCAATATTTCCTGAGAATTTCATAAAGAGTTTGTATGTGTTCAAGAGTTTCAGGAGTGATTCATCATCAAGAGTCCTTATGTTCAGTGACTGAAGACTGTTGATTTTTTTATCATCGCTGTATTTTATACAAATCTCAAATATAGCGAACTTATTTTCATAAAAGTTGAGATCTGTCTTTCTGCTTATGTTCAATTCATTATCAGTAGTGGAAGTATAGCTTAGGTTGAAAATAGATATTGCTTCTATCCTTTTTGTAATCATCCATTTTTTTGCAGTTGTACCATAGAATTTTTCATAATACTGTTTTTTGTATAAAACCGGCCATAATCTAGAAAGTTCTTTTCTGTAGCTGTTGATAAAGTATAGTTTTTTTATTTTTTTGTTGTGGACTGTTTGTTTTATCTTGGATTTTAACTGCTGAATTGTGATGTATTCACCCATAGAATATATTTAAAGCTTAAGCTATATTTATAGGTAGTGATTCTGTATGTCGACTATGATCGGACTTGAAACACATGTCCAGCTGAAATCTGATTCAAAGTTATTCTGCGGTTGCAGAAATCCTGTTTCTTATGATGGCAAGGATGAACTGAAACCAAATACTTTTGTGTGTCCTACTTGTCTTGGTTTTCCCGGCTCAAAGCCGCGTCTTAACAGGAAAGTAATTAATTTTGCAATTTCTGCGGCACTTGCACTTAACTGTAAGATTGCGTCTAAGATGTATTTTTCAAGAAAGACTTATTTTTATCCTGATATGAGTAAAAATTTCCAGATAACTCAATATGAAGTGCCTATTGCTGCTGGAGGCTATATGGAAATATCTATTGGAGGGAAAAAGAAGAAGATAAGGATTACAAGACTTCATATTGAGGAGGATCCTGCTAAACTTGTGCATGTTAAACTGGGTAGTGGTGGATATACTAAGGTAGATTATAATAGGGCAGGCGTACCTCTGATTGAGATTGTTACTGAGCCTGATATTGATACGCCTGAAGAAGCAAGGATATATCTGAACAAACTTGGTCAGATATTGGAATATCTTGGCGTGTATGACTTTTCGCTTGAAGCCAGTATGAAATCAGATGCAAACCTTTCTGTAAATGGGGGAAACAGGGTTGAGTCTAAAAATATCACTGGTGTCAAAGAGGTGCATAAAGCGCTCAGCTATGAGAAGATCCGGCAAAAGAATGTAGTGAAGTTCGGAGGAAAGATTGAGCTGGAGTCAAGGTTATGGGATCCTGTTGCAGGCGTTACCAGACGGATGAGAAAAAAAGAGACTGAGGCTGATTATGGTTATATATTTGAGCCTGATCTTCCTGTTTTTGAGATCAGTAAAGATGATATTGAGTGTATAAAGGAATCACTTCCTGAGCTGCCTGATGAAAAAAGGATCCGATTTGTAAAACAGTATGGGCTTCATGAAAGTGAGGCTGAAAAGCTTGTGTCTGAAAAAGAGCTTGCTAATCTTTTTGAAAAGGTACAGGAAAAAACCGGTGTAAAGATTGCTGCGTCATGGATTGCAGGACAGCTCAAAAAAACTCTTAATTATAATAAGACCTCTTTGCGGAAATCCCGGCTGTCTGATAAGGAGATTATTTTGGCTCTTATGAAATTTAAAAATGGAGAATTTACTGATCATATCACTGAGATGATTCTAAGGAAAATGGTTGAGAGCGGCAAAAGTGTTGATGATGCTGTATCAGAGTTGGGTCTAAAGACAATAAACAATAAAAAGGAAATCTCTGCTGTAATATCAAAGGTTGTCGATAAACATAGTATGGCAGTAGATGACTATTTAGGCGGGGTCGAGAAATCACTTCATTTTCTTGTAGGGATGGTTGTCAGAGAAACTAAGGGGCAGGTAAGCGCAAAAGATGCAAAAGATAATTTGATTGATTATATTAAGAAGAAATATAGAAAATAATTATATTATATAAAGTAGCTTAGTCTGGAATGTTTTGAGTGTGGTTTTTCTGTCTTTTTGTCTTTTTTGTGTAATTTACATAAACATCTCATTTTTATCCCCTATTTTGTTTGTTGATAATCAGTATAGATAATTGATTATTAATTTATATATAGTTTACTATATAGTGATATATAACTATTTCGGTTTGAATCTTTTTGTTTAATTTTGCTTATGTCATGAAAATAGTTTATAATGTTGATAATCAAAATCGTAAACTATTTAAGTGTTATTATATATAATTTGTTCTGTCGACTGGTTAGTTGATAATTTATTAATTAAAATATTGATTAAATATACTGATTTTCAAGTGATTAGAAATGGGGTCGGAAGAAGAATTAAAGGTAAAAATTACAGATTATATCTGCAATCATGAAGAAGGACTTTCAGGATCAAAACTATCCGATGCACTGAATATTAACAGAGTCACGCTTACAAAATATCTAAGCCTGCTCAATTCTGAGGGTAAGATCAAATACAAACAGGTAGGTATGGCAAAGACATGGTATCCGGTGAAAAATATCAGAAGAAAGGTACTTATTGTTGATGATGAGGCGAATATTGTAAATCTTATTAAAATTACGCTCAGCAGTGAGAACTTTGAAGTGTTTGATGCAAATAATGGTGAAGATGCGCTTGAAAAAGTGAACAAACATATGCCTGATCTGATTATTCTTGATCTCATGATGCCAAAGATGGATGGCTATGAGACATGTAAAAGGATAAAGGAGAATGCTCTTACAAGGAGGATTCCAATAATTATGCTTACTGCAAAAGGAAGTCTTAATGATAAACTGAAAGGACTTAAGGTCGGGGCTGAGGATTATCTTGTCAAGCCATTCAATACGATTGAGCTGAGGGCAAGAGTTAAAGCACATCTGAGAAGAATCGATGATGGGGAAGTCAACGAGCTTACCGGACTTCCATCTAAAGATATAACACTAAAGAAAATCAAGGAAATCGTTGATAAGAAAGATTATGTGCTTTATCTTATGAAAATTGAAAATATGTATGATTTGAGAGATGCAACAAGCCAGAAGCTTGTGGAGGAGATTTTCGGGATTTTCGCAAAAATCGCTAATAGTGAGATGATGAGATATAATATCGAAGGGGATTTTTTGGGAGATCTGAGAGGGTTCCAGCTTGCATATTTCAGCAATTCTGTAAAGGCACGGGCTGTAGTATCAAATATAAAAGATACTTTTAATGCATCGCTTCCTTATTTATGCGAATCTAATAATGGTGTTGCACCAATATCTTTATCTGTCAAATATATTGAAGCAAAAGATGCGTATGACAAAGTTTTAGAAGCAACTAGAGATAACTGAATAAAATTGTTGATGTCTTAGGTATTTTTAAAGATATTATATTAAATATAGGATTATATTAAATATAGGTGGGTTCATGGCTCAGCTTGGATAGAGCGAGTGGCTTCGGACCACTAGGTCGGGGGTTCAAATCCCTCTGGGCCCATTCTTTTAATTATGTGTAATGTTTATGGTAATCAATAAATCTTCTATATTCAAGTGGTGCAATGAATGCAATGTGCCAGTCCTTGGAAAAAAATGCGGATGCGGTTCATCAGAGATATTGATAAAAATATCCTATCCTGGTGATGTACGTATTGTCTTTGAGGCTGAGTCCAAAAATATTGATGACATTATCAGCAAGTATTATGGATCTGAGGCAAGAGTCAAGAGTAAGATTATACTTGCAAATAAAAGGGGCGGTTATGATAAAACCAATGAACTGATCATTGATGGTATAATGGTTGGAGTCCTGTCTTTTGATATAGTCAGCAGACAGCATAAGTTTGTTCCGACAGCACGTGGAGAATTCTATTTTACAAAAAGGATGAAAGAGAGAGTCAAAGAGATTCCTCTTCCATTAAGCGGGTTTCTGAAGGGAAAAGTTTTCAAATGGGATAAGAATATTCTAAAAAGAGATTATGGGATTGTAAAATCTGCAGGAAAACTGCTGTTCATAAGAAAACGAGAGTCAGATTATAAGATAATTGATGTTGTTTTGAATAAAGAATACTGTTCAAAAGAGAATTCTATCAAAAAGATGCTTGATATGAATATGAATCATCTGAAAAAGATAGAATCTGAGGCAAAGATTATGTTAAGGTCTCACATACAGAAATATCCTGAGATGCCTGTCAATGTTGCTTTCAGCGGTGGGAAAGATAGCCTGGTGGTCCTCGATATTGCAGAATCAGTATTGAAAAATGTTGATGTTTATTTTGTTGATACTGGTTTTGAACTTGCGCAAACAACTGAATTCGTCAAAAGTTTTGGAAGCAAAGTAGATATATTGAAAACTAGTTCTGATTTCTTAGCAGATTTTTCAAAACTTGGTCCGCCTACTAAAGATAATAGATGGTGCAGTAAGAGACTTAAACTGGATCCTATTTTTAATCATATCAAGAAAAAATATCCTGAGGGATGTCTTACTGTTGGCGGTAAAAGAGCGCTTGAATCATTTTCAAGGGCTAAATCAATGCCTGAAGAGAAAAATCCATTTGTTCCATGTCAGATTAGTGTATATCCAATACTAAAATGGAAAGCTATTGATGTTTTTTCATATATCCTTATGAAAAAGCTTAAATATAATCCACTTTATGATCTTGGATTTGATAGAGTTGGATGTTATATGTGTCCTGCCCAGCTTGAGGGGGATAGTTTATTAGTTTCAAAAGTATCGCCTGAATTGTTTAAAGAATGGAGAAATTTACTTTACAAATGGGCAGAGAAGAATAATTTTTCTAAGAAATATATCAATCTGGGCTTGTGGAGATGGAAAGAGCTTCCGAAAAAGATGAAAGAGCTTGCTACTGATATGAATATAAATACTGTTTCAAGTCTTAAAAAGAAAAAGTGATATCAGTCCAGTTGTTTCCAGACCATCTCGAATGTGTTTTTTGCAAAGTTGTCTGTAAAATGATCGCTTTTTGTCCAGAAAGATACATTTTGGCTGGAGTGTGTTTTCTTGTCATCTGTAAGACCTAGGATTGTGTGTGTTCCATCAATCACTGTTAGTTTTCCTACAGGAAGTTCCAGCTCGTCAGTGTTGTCAGATATGTTTTTTATTGTTGTAAATTCAGCAAACTTATCTGCAATTTTCCTGTTGTTTTTTGTGATTGGAGCAATTATCCGTATCTTTATACCTTTTTGTGCTGCTTTTTTCATAACATCGAAATGGTTTTCTTCAAGACTTTCTAAACCTTTTTCTGTTGTCATTAAATCTATTGAATCTTTTGCATCATCCACAAGACTGCTGATATGCATGTTCATTGAATATTCTCCTTTGAATGAGCCGGACATATCTGCGGGGTTAATAAGAGCTACTCCCTGATCATAAAGGTTGTTGAGCTCTTTTATAGAATCGCTTTCTATAAACTTATCAATCTTTCCAAGATTATTATTATGGGTATCAGTAAGAATTGTTTTGGATTTTTTAAGAGCATCTTTTGGAGGTATTACAACAAATTTAAGTGGCTTGGAGTGATTTATAATTACGAAACCTTTTGATTCAAGACTTTCAAGAACGTCATATGCTCTGGATCTCGGAACAGATGCAAGTTCGGATAGTTCACCTACTGTCGCTGTTCCTCTCGCAAGAAGAGATGAATAGAGTTTTCTTTCATAAAGATTCAGACCAATGTTTTTTAATTTATCAAGTGTTTCCTGAGATATCATATTACTTCTCCTCCTGACTTAAATCATATTACTCTTTAAATTATAGTTCTTGATATAAGTATTTATATGTTTCTTTTTAGTGATAAAAAAATCATGTAGATTTTTTATAGATTGTTGTGTTTATACTATTAATTTATATATGGATCTGTTGTGTTTTATCTACTTCGTTGATTATTAAAAAGATCTTCAATAAAATGCAATGTACTTATCTCATCAGATGATCGGTCCGGCCTGAGTCTTATGAGTCTTGGAAACCTTAATGCAAAACCAGATGAGTACTTTTTTGATTTCTGGATTTCTTCATAGGCAATCTCAAGAACAATAGATGGTTTTATATGGACAATTCTGTTTGAGGAGTTAATTATTAATGGTGTTATCATATCTGTAAGATCTTTGAAAGATAATCCCAATTCACTTTTCTCTTTTATTCCTGTGCCAATCTTTCCGATTGTCAGAAGTTCGCCTGAGATATTATCTTTACAGGACAACTCAAAGGTTGCGAACCATTCAGATCTTTTTCCTTCACCATGCTCCGCTGCTGTTATGACAAGGTCAAGCGTCTCCATAACAGGTTTTATCTTTACGCCAAAACCTACGCGGGATCCCGGCATATAGGGAGCTTCAAGATTTTTTGCCATGATACCTTCATTACCTATATCAAGGGATTGCCTGTAAAATTCAGCTGCCTTTTCTGTGCTGTCTGTCTCTATTGATTCTGCATAGGAGACATATTCTGTTTCTTTCAGGATGTTTTTGATATTTATGATTCTTTCTTTTAGGCTGCAATCCAGAAGGTTTTTGGAACCGATAAGCATTGCATCAAAGATCCTTATCCTCACAGGAACTTTTTCAGAGATTTGGTCTATGTCATATTTGCGTTTTATCCTTCGTGAGATGTATTGAAATGGCAGGAATTTCTGGTTTTTTGGATCATATGCAATAACTTCCATATCAATTATATAATCTTTTTCTTCAGGTATGGCTTCTTTGATATGGCTGATTATATCGGGGAATTGTGATGTTACATTATCAAGTCTTCTTGTGAATAGTTGGATTATCCTATTCTTTGAGTGGGCTTGTATACGGAAACCGTCATATTTGTATTCAAGTCTTGCCGGTCTTCCGACTCTTTCAAATGCATCATCTATATCTTTTGCTTTCTGATAAAGCATGACTTTTATCGGGTGATCGATTGATAGTGTCAGTTTATCCAGACCTTTGAGTCCTTCATTTACAGCAATATGTGTAATCTCGCTGAAATCATTGGTAACATTATGGGCATGCTCTATTTTTTTGATGATTCTGCTTTTTAGTTCTGATGCTAAAATCTTGTTAGATGATAAGGCTATGGAAAAGTCTTTTTTTTCGAGGTTTGTGTTTTCTTCAAGTTCTCGTATGATTATCTTATTATGTAATTTGAATTTTTCGAATTTTTCCGGAAAATGTTTATTGAGGTAGAGTATCATGTTTTGATCTATAGCTATTGTTTGATCTTCTATGGAATCCAGAAGGTGTTCTGCTTTTTTTGCGCTGTTAATCTTTTGGTTAAGAAGTTCTTTCCAGTAGAAATTAGTAAAAAATGCTTCTGCGATTGCGTCGCGGATAATTCCTTCAGCAACACCGATCCTAAGTTCTCCAAGAATGGTTCTGGTGATATATCTGGCCTCAAGAGGTGATGCGGAGGTCAAAAGTTCTGTAATCAGATTCATCTTTTTCTGCTGGGATCTAAAACCATCTGTATCTGCTATTTTTCGCAGGTTGTCAATAACTTTTCGGATTGTCAGCTCTGTTGTAAAAAGAGTGGATTGTCTTTTGGTCTTATGCAAAGTTTCTGCTATGAAGCCTATGTCACCAAGTTCGATCCATTTTTCTTCTACAAGTGTTTTAGGCACTCCGTATGCTTTTGAAATTGAGCTGATCATAAGTTTTGATGCAATACCTATCTCTTTTTCAGACCATTCAGGATATATCCTGCCTTGCAGAAGGAGAATGATATCTTTTATGTCTCTATTGTGTCTGGATAGGGTAAGGTATTTGGATATAATTGATGCTTTTTGTGTCTTGAGTGTGGTTGATTCTACTGATTCATAGATTTTTGCGAGATTAAGATAGTCCATGATAATGTTTTGGTTGTAAGGTATAAAAAAGTTAGGTTTATGATTTATGAAAATCAAAGGATTTTTTATTGAAGAGTTTTAGTGTTTTTTTGTATGTCTTATCATCTATAAAGAACATGAAAGGTTTTTGTAATTCTAACCAGCCACTAAATCTTTCAGCATGTTCCACTCTTTTGAGGGCATCTTTTAAGCCGCAGTATTCTTTAAGGTTTATTTTTCTTTCGTTTTCAGCTAATTGTCTTATGAGCGTTTCAACTTTTTGTTCAAGACCTTTTTCGCAGATATATGGTATTTCTGTTTTATTTTCTAATATGATTTTATTGGTATATCCGTTATTTTTTAAATGATACTCCTTAATTTTTTGAAAAGCTTTCGGAACTGCTTGCCATTCAAATTCTGCAGAACCCATATAGTCAAAACCCATAATCTTTTTCAGATCTTTTGAAGCTTTTTCTGTAAATCCATCGATATTACATATTAAATATGGGGGTTTTGTTGGTTTTTCTAATCTTTGAATCAATCTTATTCCGTCAAAAGGATATCTTTTGTTCATGAGATTATATTTTATATGAGATTTATAAATATATAGAATAGATACTAAAAAGAAGAAGCGATGGATGAAAATGATGGAGAGTTATACTCTCACATCATCTTAATCCCTAATGTTGATCCAAGATTTTTTTCATTTTCTGATGAGTTTAGTTCTTGAGGTCCCAGTACATATTGTGATTGAACACCAGTTATAATTGTGATTACACGGATCTTTCCGTTAAGTTCGTCATCTATTCTTGCACCCCAGATAGTTGAAGCTTCTGCATCAAGATGTTTTGCAACGAAATCTCCTACTTCTCCTATTTCCTGTAGTTTCATATCCTGACCACCAGTTATATGAATAAGAGCACCAGTAGCTCCTTTGTAATCTACATCAAGAAGAGGATTAGACATAGCTTCTTCGACTGCTTCTCTTGCTCTTGCAGCTGTTGATGATTCACCTACACCAATAACAGCAACACCACCGTTGCTCATTACAGCTTTTACATCTGCATAGTCAAGATTAACTATTGAAGGGGTTGCAATTGTCTCTGTTATTCCTTTTATCATTGTTACAATAATTTCGTCAGCTACTGCAAATGCCTGTTGTAGAGGCATATCTCCTGCAATCTCAAGAAGCTTGTCATTTTCAATTACAATAACAGTATCACAGACCTGTCTAAGTTTTGCAAGACCTTCTTCAGCTTTTGATATCCTACCACCTTCTATCTTAAATGGCATTGTGACTACACCGATTACAATTGCTCCGCTTTTTTTTGCTTCCTCTGATATGACTGGAGCGCATCCTGTTCCGGTACCTCCACCCATACCGCTGACCAAAAATATAAGGTCAACGTCCTGAAGAGCACTTCTTATCTCATTTGTTGATTCCTGAGCAGCTTCTTT